>JAEUIB010000789.1 GCA_016795255.1 Planctomycetota bacterium | reverse complement strand
CGCGAGCGTGAGTCGAACGGTGGTCGACGCATCGGTGACGCCGCGGTTCTCGCGGCAACTCGGCAGCTACAGCGCCGGTCTCCCCGGACCGACGCTCGTGTTCGTCGGCGGCGTGCACGGCAACGAGCCGGCCGGCGTCGGCGCGATCACCGCCGTGCTCGCCGAACTGCATCGCTCGAAGCCGCCGCTGCGCGGCTCGATCACCGGCTTCACCGGCAACATCGGCGCGCTGCTGCAGGACAAGCGTTACCTGACGCACGACTTGAACCGCCGCTGGGCCGCCGCCGAGATCGAGCGCGTCCGCGCGCAGGACCCGTCGCAGGACACCGCGGAACAGCGCGAGCAGCGCGAGCTGCTGACGCTGATCGAACCGCTGATGGAATCCGCGACGGAGTTCATGCTCGTCGACCTGCACTCGACGTCGAGCGCCGGACTGCCGTTCTCGGTGTGCGGCGACACGCTGAAGAACCGCCGCGCCGCACTGTGGCTGCCGATCCCGCTGCTGCTCGGACTCGAGGAGTCGATCGAAGGCTCGCTGTGCGAGTTCGTCACCGAGCGCGGCCACGCCGCGATCGTCGTCGAGGGCGGGCAGAACCGCGATCCGGCGACGCAGACGCGGCACGAAGCGGCGATCTGGATCCTGCTCGAAGCGACCGGCGCGTTGTCGCGCGAGCGCATCCCGAACCTCGGCGAGCGCGCGCGAGTGCTGAAGGACGCCGGGCGCGGCGCTCCCGGCGTCATCGAAGTGACGTACCGTCACGCGATCCGCGCCGACAGCCAGTTCGTCATGAAGCCCGGGTTCAAGAACATCCACACGATCACGCACGGCGAAGAGTTGGCGCGCGATCGCGACGGCGCGATCCGAGCTCCCGACGACTGCGTGCTGCTGATGCCGCTCTATCAAGGGCTCGGTGACGACGGCTTCTTCCTCGGCCAAACGATTCGCCGCTCGTGGCTGCGCTTCTCCGCGTTCCTGCGCAAGCTCGGCGTCGACCGCATGCTGACGTGGTTGCCCGGCGTCGCGCCGCACGCGACGCGAGCTCACGCGTTGACGCTGTCCGAGCGCGGCCTCGCGCGCCTCTATCCGCACCAGTGGTTCCGGTTGTTCGGCTATCGCAAGGTCCGACACGAAGCCGGACACATGCTGTTCGTGCGCCGTCGTCAGTGAAGACGGAGGCGGAGAGCCGATGAACCGACGCACGTGGATCTGGCCCGCCGTCGTCGTCGTGATCGCGGCGGCGTACCCGGTGGGCAAGTGGGTCGTGCGCGCGTGGGTCGATCGCAAGATCGAACGCAACGTCGGTCACCAGCTCCCGAGCTTCACGCTGACGTCGACCGACGGGCGGACGTTCCGGTCGGACGAACTACGCGGCAAGGTCGCCGTGCTGCACTTCCTGCGCTCGTTCTGCGGCAGTTGCGAACGCGAGAAGCCGGCGGTCCGCGCCCTCGCGAGCAAGCTCGACCCGAACGACGTCGTGCTGTGGTCGATCATGACCGACCGCCTACAGGGCTACGCCGAGGCCGACACGCAGGCGACGCTCGCGCGCTCGAAGTTCGAACACCCGGTGCTGATGGCCGACAAGGCGTTCGCCGACGCGTTCCACGGCGCCGAGTGGTCGCACGTGACGCCGATCTGGTACGTGGTGAGCCGCGACGGCGAGATCGTCGCGACGCTGCGCGGCACACAGGAACTCGCGGCGGTCGAAGAAGCGATCGCGAACGCGCGGGGCTGAACGCGGAGTCGCCTCGGCGCGCGGTAGCGGTTCGACCGTACAATCGCCTGCGAATCGGCGCTCGCCGTCGGGGGCAATTCCATGCGCAGTAGGTTGATGGCTCTGGCGTGTTCCGCGGGTTCGATCGTCGCGCTCGTGCTCGGTATCGCGGGTTGCACCGACGCTCAAGCCGAACCGCTTCGACGGCAGTCCACGACGGAGCAGGTCGAACAAGACCCCGTGCTCGAGAAGGCACGAGCGCTCCGCGAAGCAGCGCAAGCGGCGTTGGACGCGCACGATCTCGCGACGGCCCGCACGCATTCCACCGAAGCGATCGACCTGTTGACTCGTGCGGACGACGCGGGAAGCGAGAGCCGTATTCGGGTCGACGAGCTGTCCGCGCTCGGGAAGATCGCTCACGACGCGGGAGAACTCGATGCGGCGCAGCGTGCGAAGACCGTCGTCGTCGACGTGCTGACGAAGACGCTGTCCGACGACCATCCGGACCTGCAGATCGTGCGGGGGAGTCTCGCAAGGACGCTCGCCATGCGCGGCAACCTCGCCGGCGCCCGGTCCCTGCAGGAGAAAGTGATTCAAGTTCTCGAGCGAGCCGTCCCCGCCGACGACCCCGAGCTTCTGACGGCGCGCGGGAATCTGGCGGCGACGATGTCCCTCCAGGGTGACCTGGTCGGCGCGCGGGCTTTGGAAGAGCACGTGCTGGAGCGACTGTCGCGCTCGGTCTCCGCCGACGACATGCGATTGCAGACGGCGCGCTCGAATCTCGCGAAGACGCTGTTCGCTCTCCGGGATTACCCACGAGCTCGAGCTCTGCAAGAAGAGGTTCTTGCCGTGCTCTCGAGAACGCTGCCGGACGACAGTCTTCGATTGCAGTCGGCGCGCGGGAGCCTCGCTCGGACGTTGTTTCGACAGGGCGACTTGGCCGGCGCGCGAGGCCTGCAGGAGACGGTGCTGCGGACACTCGCGCGCCAGCTCCCGAACGACCATCCGACGTTGCTGGCCGAACAAGGGAGCTTCGCCGCGAACTTGCGCGCGCAAGGCGACCTGCTCGGTGCGCGAGCTCTTCAGGAGAAGGTGCTCGCGGGACTCACGAAAGCGCTTCACGCAGATCATCCCGCCCTGCAAACAGCGCGTTCGAATCTCGCCAGTACGTTGAAGGCGATGGGGGATCTGTCGGGGGCGCGCTCTCTGAACGAAGCTGCATTAGGGGTGCTGACTCGGCAGTTGCCCAAGGATCACCCGGACTTGCAGCTGGTGCGGGGGAACCTCGCCGTCACGATGCTCGCACAAGGCGACATCGCCGGTGCGCGGGCGTTGTCCGAAGGAGTCCTCAACGTCTATTCCGCAACGCTCCCCGACGACCACTCCAGCACGCAGTGGGCTCGCGCGAATCTCGCACTCGCACGCGCGGCGCAAGGAGACTTCGAAGGCGCACGGCTTCTTCAGGAGAAGGCGTTGGAAGTCTTCGAGCGAACGCTCCCCGACGGACATCCCGACCGTCTCAACGCATGCGCTCGACTCGCGGTCACGCTGGGCTCACAAGGTGAGTTCAGCGCCGCACGTGCGCTCCTGGAGGATGTTCTCGGAACTCGAGAGCGGTCTCTGCCGCACGAGCATCCGGAGGTGCAATTCGTGCGGCGGCAACTGATCCACACGATTGCGGGAGAGGTCGTGAAGGCGCGTCATCTCGGGGTCGAGCTGGATCCCGAACTCGTCCGACGCGCGCGCGACCTGGCAATGGACTTCGTGGAGGGACATCGCGAAGCCATGTCGAACGAGGTCGTCGTGGGATCGCTGCGGGAAGTCGAAGAGAGGTCCTTCGCGTCAGGAGATCAGGTCCGGGTCGTGTTGTCGTGCGTCAGGGTCGGCGGCATTCTGGAATCCTCGGCGGAGGTGATGGCGCGCGCGTTCGTGCTCGGCGAGTCGGCCCGTGGTGCCGGGCTGGCCGCTGCGCGCCTCATGCGGAAAGCCGCTGGCGACGTCGTCGGAGCTCGACTGCGCACCGAGCGGCAGGCGGCCGCGGAAGCACTCGCGGCGCTCGGGCGTAGCGGTACGAGCAGTGTCGAGTTCGAGGCGGCACGATCGCGTTGCGATGAAGCGACGCGCGCGCTGATCGCGCATGCGCAAGGCCGGCAGCTCGTATCGAGTGAGTTCGTCGGCTTCGACGAACTCCAGCTCGCGAAGCGGCTGGATTCGCGCTCGTGCGCCGTCGCTTACCGTCGGTACACGGATCGGCGCGTCGAAGTCGTGGCCGCGGATGAAGAAGGTTCGCCCGACCGCGTTCGGAGTGTCGCAGGAGATCGCATCTGCGCGTTCGTCGTCCACGCCCTCGATCGCGATGCTCCACCGAATGCGAAATCCACGCTCTCCGTGATCGATCTCGGTCCGTTGGAGCCCATCGAGATCGCAGTGGACGATTACCGGAGCTCGATCGGAGTCGGACTCGATCGCGGCCGAAGCGTTGCCGTCGACTCGATCGAGACGGTTCGCCGAGCGGGCACTGCGCTCCGCGCGTTGATCTTCGATCCTCTGCTGCCCGCGATCGGTGATGCTCGTCGCCTCATCGTCGTTCTCGACGACATCTTGCATCTGGTGCCGATCGATGCTCTGCCGGACACGGCCGGCGAAGGGGTGCTCGGTGATCGCTGGCGGATCGAAGCGCGCGCGTCGTTGACGGAGATGCTCGACGGATCGCCGCATCGGCGAGGCGGCACGCTGTTGGCGCTCGGTGGACCCGCGTTCAACCGGGAGCCCCGAAGCCATGGCGGCAATGCGATGGCCGTGGTGGAGGCGGCCTCTGAACATCCGACCGTCGTCTCCGGCATCCTGCGCGGCGGCGCTTTCGAGTTGGGATTCCAACCGTTGCCGTACACGGCGGACGAGGTGCGCGGGGTCGGTGCCTTGTTCGGCGAGATGGTCGCGGAGCACCCAGCGATCGTTCTCGAAAAGGCCGAGGCATCGCGCGCCGCGCTGATCGAACTGGCGCCGACCGCGGCGTTCATCCACATCGCGACGCACGGCTGGTACGCGCCCGAGTCGATCCGCTCATGGGTCGACGATGATCCCATCGATCGAGAATTCGGCCTGGAGCTTCGGATGTCGGCGGAAGAGAAGGTCCGTGGTATGAGCCCGATGCTGCTGTGCGGGCTCGCGCTCGCGGGCGCGAACCTCCCCGAGGATGCGCTCGGACGCGCGCACGGCCTGATCACCGCGGAGGAAATCGCGGCGCTCGATCTGTCGAACTGTGAACTCGCAGTGCTGTCCGCGTGCGACACGAACGTCGGCGTACGTCGTGCCGGCCAAGGCGTCGCATCGCTGCAGCGCGCGTTCCAGATGGCTGGGGCGCGCAGCGTGATCACGTCGCTATGGAAAGTCCGAGACGAGCCGACGAAGGACCTGATGCTCGACTTCTATCGGCGATTGTGGGTCGACGAGAAGCCGAAGCACCAAGCTCTGCGGGAAGCGAAGCAGAGCATGCGCAACGCGAAGGACGACGAGGGTCGGCCCCTGTACTCGACGCGGGATTGGGCAGGGTGGGTGCTGACCGGCGAGCCGGATTGACGACTCCTCGCCCGCGTCCGATCAGACCGTGATCGTGTCGCCGTCGAACGTCGTGAAGGTGAAGCCTTCGAACACGCCGTTCGCGGTTTCGTTGAACGTCTTCTTCTGATCGCGCAGGACGCTGATCGCGACTTGTTCGCCGAGGCGCAGCGACCAGTACGCGTCCGAGCGCCAGTGGACGCCCGCGATGTTGCGGCCGTGCGCGACGTTCGACGCGAGCTTGTCGAGCTCACCGGCGACCGTCAGCGATCCCGCGTCGGCGCCGACGTACGGCACGAGCGAGAGCCCGTCCGCGGACGCGACCACGGGATTCGCGTACGGCGTGCTGCCGTCGAACATCGCCTTCAGGATCGTCACGCACGCGCCGGCGACGGTCGCGTGACCGGAGCCGTACGACGGATGCAGCGGCGAACCTTCCGGGAACACCTGCGGCAGCAGGTACGTGCCGAACTGCGTGAAGATGTCGTCGACGGCCTGCGAGTTCAGCACGTCCGCGTGCAGCGGCAGCGACTCGAGGTTCGCGAGCGCGCGGTGGACGAGCCCGCCGTACGCCTCGGGGCGCAGCTTGCGATTGACGTACCACTTCACGAACCAGACGGCCTTCAGCGCGCGCGTCGCGACCTCGGTGAGGATGGTCATGATGTACGGCGGGCCGAACGTCCCGAAACCGCACTGCGTCAGCGACGTCTTGTACGGATCGCCGGGATTCGTCGGGCAGCCGATGCCGCCGCCCGTCACGAGATCGCCCGGTGTCGGCGGCGTCAGCAGGATCAGCGCGGCGTGGAAATACGCTTGGTAGAGGACGTCGATGTGGACCCACTGCCCGAGGTCGCGCCCGTTGCGGATGTACCGGCGCACCGTGTCGAAGTTCTGGGTCGCGAGCGGCTTCGCACCGTTCTGGATCGCGAGCCACGTCGCGAAGTCGGTCATGTGGTCGTCGCCGGCGATCGGCGTGCGCATCTTCTGTTCGATGTTCACGGCGCCGAACGGACACGCGCGCAGCAGGAACTGCGAGACGTAGGGTCCCGCGATCGTGCCGGCCGCGTTGTCGCGGAACAGCAATTGAGGAGTCACCGAGCCCGCGTCCTTCGGGCCCCGGAAATCACTCAACGCCGAGAGTTCGGCGCACGCGTCCGCGGCGATCGGGTCGGTCGCGTAGTCGGAGAAGTGCACGTCGCGCAGCAGCGCCTGCCAATAGTGCTCGACCATCTCGCCGGCCGCCTCCGCGGACGCGAGCGCCGGCGCCGCCGGCATCGAGAATTGGCACACGTCGGTGCCTTCGAGGTCGAACGCCAGCCCGGCCTGCGGGTTCTTCAGCGGGAACCGGTCGGCGAAGTTCGCGATGCCCATCGGGATCGCCTCGAAGTCCGCGAACTTGCCGGTGCTGACGGCTTTCAGGAACGCCTGGTACGCGGCGAGATCGACGTTGCCGTTCGCGTCGTGCGGCAGTCCCTTGTGGAAGTTGCCGATCCGCGTCGCGTAGAGGTCCTCGTCGCCGTTGTCGATCGGCTTGAACACCGGGCGCTTGTGGTTGGACTTCGCGATCGCGCGCCGCAGCGCGTACGCCTTCGACCGTCGCTTCTTCGCGCCGAGCGGCCCGCCGAGCTCGGCGGCCTCGGCGCTCGCGCCGGGCGTGCCGACGATCGCCGGCGTCAGCGACAAACCCATCGCGGCGGTCGTCGCCGCGGCCAGCGATCCGAGTCCGCTCAGGAACCCGCGGCGATCGAACGTCGGCGAGATCGGCGCATCATGCGATGCCGAGGATGCCGACGCGGCATTCGAGGTCGCCGGAGGAACGATCTGGGACGACGGCGCCGCGGGACGAGCGGGCTTGGACTGACGAGCCATACGAGGGACTTCCTGAGTGCGGTGTGAAGGAACGATCCGTCGTCGATGGAGTCGGCGCGGGCCGCGGGCGGAGTCGACGGCAAGAATGCTCCGCGTTGGACGGAGGTCAACCGTTTGCTGGATCCGCAGTTTCCGATTCCGTCGCGTCGGGCGCGGGCGGTGAATCGCTCGCGGCGTCGGGAACCGCGACGACCTTCTCGAACTCGTAGGGTCCGCTGGTCGCGCCCCAGACCTGGTTCCCCTGGGTGTCGAACCCCCGATCCCAACTGGTCAATCGCGTGGAAGTGATGACGACGTCGGAGGTTGCGTACGACGCATTCGCGAGGTTGCTCGCGCATCCTCGGCCGACGGTCGATCCTCGCCAGGTCGCGGGATCGATGCGCTCGAGCTCGATCGCGCAGCCCTCGCGCAGCACGAGGGCGGACGGTTCGAGTCCGCCGAGTCGAGACGGATCCCGGCCGGCGCCCGCGAACGCCAGCGGATCGCCGGGCAGCGTGTAGACCTCGCTGCGCACGCGCCCGTCGTCGAGCGCGACCAAGTGGTAGACGCGCTGCCGGTACGGGCGATCGAGCGCCGACGCGACGGCCTGCTCGACGTACAGCCAAGGACCGTCGTCCCGGTCGCCGAAGATCCGCGTCATCGACAGATGCACGTCGAGGAAGTTCTGCGGATCGCGCGCGGCCTGCGCCGTCGACGTGAACGTGCCCTCCATCCACGTCGCGAGATCCTCGATCGGCGCCGGCGGCGGCGTCGGCGGATCGCCGGGCGCGGCGCACGAACCGAGCCAGAATGCGGCGAGACACGCCCGTAGCCGCGTCCCGATCACCGTTCCGATCGACGTCGTTGAAGCATGTCGTGGTCGCATCGTGTCGGTCCCTCGCGCGAGTCGAACGAGTCGATACGGTAGCAGCATGTCCCCGATCGTCCTCGGCTACCTCGTCGTCGTCAACGCGCTCGCGTTCGTGCTGATGGGACTCGACAAATGGAAGGCGTCCCGCGGTGCGCGACGCATCCCCGAGTCGACCCTGTTGCTGCCGGCGGCGTTACTCGGCTGCGTCGGGTCGTGGACCGCATCGGCGCTGTTCCGCCACAAGACGTCGAAGTCGACGTTCCGCTGGAAGCACCTGTTGGCGACGGCGATCAGCGTCGGTTGGGTCGTGCTGATCGTGCGCCGGGGACTCTGATGCCCGAGCTCCCCGAGGTCGAAACGACGCGCCGCGGCATCGAGCCCCACGTGCTCGGACGGACCGTCCGCAGCGTCATCGTGCGCGAGCCGCGCCTCCGATGGCGCGTGCCCGACGCACTGGCGCGCGAGCTGCCCGGAGCGCGCATCGACGCCGTCGCGCGCCGCGCGAAGTACCTGCTGCTGCGGACGGCGCGTGGTCACGTGCTGGTCCACCTCGGGATGTCCGGCAGCTTGCGCATCGTCCCGGCGACGACGCCGCCGGTGACGCACGATCACGTCGACATCGTGTTCGACGACGGTGTCGCGATGCGGCTGCGCGATCCGCGCCGATTCGGGTCGGTGCTGTGGCTGACCGGCGATCCGCTGCGCTCGAAGCTGCTGAAGGACCTCGGCCCCGAACCGCTGTCGGACGCGTTCGACGGCCGCACGTTGTTCGAGCGAGCCTCCGGGCGATCCGCGGCGATCAAGCACGTGATCATGGACGCGCACGTCGTCGTCGGCGTCGGCAACATCTACGCGAGCGAAGCGCTGCATCGAGCGCGGATCCACCCGTTGCGCGGCGCGGATCGCATCGCGCGCGAACGATTCGATGCGCTCGCGGACTCGATCAAGGACGTGCTGCGCGCGGCGATCACGGCCGGCGGAACGACGCTGCGCGACTTCGCGAAGAGCGACGGCGAACCCGGCTACTTCGCCCAGGAGCTCGCGGTCTACGAACGCGCGGGCGAGCCGTGCCGGATCTGCGCGACGTCGATCAAGACGGTGCGCAGCGGCCAACGATCGACCTACTGGTGCCCGCGCTGCCAGCGCTGACGCGTTCCGCGCGTTCGCCTCGTTCGATGGCGATGTGCGCCGGCGAGCCACGCCTTCGTCGAATCCCGTCGCGAGAGTTCTTCGTCCGACGACGCAACCGGACGCCGCTTGGCGCATCGAAGCCTCCCCTGGCTCACGGAGCGCGCCATGTCGAACGAGTACGACGTCGTCATCATCGGTTCGGGAGCCGGCGGGAGCACGATGGCGCACGCGCTCGCCGCGCGCGGACGCCGGGTGCTGGTCGTCGAACGCGGCGACTTCATCCCGCGGGAGTTCGAGAATTGGAGCGACGAGGCCGTGGTCGTCCGTCGCCGCTACGCGACGTCGGAACGGTGGCTCGACGCGGCGGGCGCGGAGTTCGCGCCGAGCGTCCACTACTGCGTCGGGGGCAACACGAAGGTGTACGGAGCCGCGCTGCTGCGATTGCGGCAGGACGACTTCGGCGAAGTGCGGCACCACGGCGGCGTCTCGCCGGCGTGGCCGATCGCGTACGAACAGCTCGAACGCCACTACACGGCCGCCGAGCGGCTGTTCTCCGTCCACGGTCAGCGCGGACTCGATCCGCACGATCCACCCGCGTCCGCGGCGTACCCGTTCCCCGCGCTCGCGCACGAACCGCGGATCGCGGCGCTCGCGGACGATCTCTCGCGACTCGGACTCCGTCCGTTCCCGATCCCGCTCGGCGTTCGACTCGGTGAAGCGTCGCATCCGACCGCTCCGATCCACCTGTCGCGATTCGACGGCTACCCCGACCCGACCGAGACGAAGGCCGACGCGCACGTCGCCGCGCTGGCCCCCGCGCTCGCGCGAGGCAGCGTCACGCTGCGCACGCGAAGCCGCGCACTGCGTTTGCTGACGACCGCGTCCGGTCGCGAGATCACCGGCGTGCTCGTTCGCCGCGACGACGAGACCGAGATCGTCCACGGTGCGATCGTCGTCGTCGCGTGCGGCGCGGTGAACTCGGCCGCGTTGTTCCTGCGCTCGGCGAACGACGCGCATCCCCGCGGGCTCGCGAACCGAACGGGACTCGTTGGCCGCCATCTGATGCTGCACCACAACGGGATGCTGCTCGCCGTCGGCTCGATCCAGAACCCGTCGACGTTCCAGAAAACGATCGCACTGACCGACTTCTACCGCGGACGCGAGCCGTCGGCGTTGCCTCTTGGAACCATCCAGGCGATGGGAAAGCCCGATCCGTGGACCGTCGAGTTCATGGCGAAGGGAACACGCCTCGAAGAACGCGCTCCCGCGGAGCTGCTCGGACGTTCGATCGACCTGTTCCTGACGACGGAGGATCTGCCCGATCCGCGCAACCACGTGACCGTCGACACCGACGGACGCATCACGGTGACGTACGTCCCGAACAACCTCGAGGCCTACGAGCGCCTGCGCGCGGAGACCGAGGCCATGCTCGTGCGCGCGGAGGCGCTGCACGGTCGCGCCGCGCCGGAGTTCTTGCACTTGCGGCTCGGCATCCAAGCCGTCAGCCACCAATGCGGCACGCTGCGGTTCGGCGCGGATCCCGCGACGTCCGTCCTCGATCCCGAATGTCGAGCTTGGGACGTCGACAACCTTTACGTGGTCGACGGTTCGTTCTTTCCGTCGAGCGGCGCCGTCAATCCGTCGCTGACGATCATGGCGAACGCGCTCCGCGTCGCGGAGGTCATCGGCGCCCGGCTCGGCTGACACCGCTGGATCGCACCGAAATCCGGAACGCACGCCAGTCGCGGCGTGGATTCCGCG
>JAEUIB010000715.1 GCA_016795255.1 Planctomycetota bacterium | reverse complement strand
CGGAGGGAACCCCATGAACGCGCTGCTCGCACTGTTCGAGATGCTGAAGCGCTTCGTGACGTTCAAGTCGCCGCCGCCCTACTACTCGGCGACGCTGATCACCGTGCTGCTCGTGCTCGGCGAATGGCGCTACGACATCCTCGGCGGTTACGACCGCATGATCGCCGCGCTGGCGACCGCGGTCGTCACCGAAGCCGCGTTGTCGATGAGCCTGCGCGGGACCTGGCCGCGGCTCGTTTCGGCGTACATCAGCGGCAACAGCGTGCTGATGCTGGTCAAGCCCGCCGCGACACCGCTGTGGCCGTTCGTGATCGCCGCGTTCGTGTCGATCGCGTCGAAGTACGTGCTGCAGTACCGCGGACGCCATCTGTGGAACCCGACGAACTTCGGCGTCACGGCGCTGCTGTTCCTCGCGCCGACGCAGGTCACGCCGCTGTCGCACCAATGGGGCAACGAACCGATCACGCTGCTCGTGATCTACGCGATCGGCCTGATCGTCGTCACGCGCGCGCGCGTCGTCCACATCACGCTGACGTACGTCGCCGCATTCGCGGCGTTCGCGGCGTTGCGCAGCGGGCTCGACCTCGATGCGTGGTTGCTCGAGATGGGTCCGCTCACCGGGCCGATGTACACGCTGTTCATCTTCTTCATGGTCACCGACCCGCGGACGATCGTCGCCAACCGGGTCGGTCAGTACGCCGTGACGATCGGCGTCGCGGGGCTCGAAGCGCTCATGCGCATGGGACTCGATCGCGACATCGCGTGGCTGCAGAGCATGGGAGCGGCGCCCGCGCTGTTCGCGCTGTTCATCGTCGGGCCGCCGGCGCTGTGGTGGGAGTTGCGGAAGCAGCCGTCGCGAGACGTTCCGACCTCGCCCGCGCTCGCTGCTGCGGCCTGAACGACGACGACGACGCGCGACGACGTCGAACGAACGTGAAGCGGGGGTCGGACCCGATGGATCCGACCCCCGCGTCGTCGATGGTCGATCAGTCTTCGCAGCGACTCACTCGGCTCAAAGGCCGTGAACGTGAATCGAGCGAATCGATTCACGTTCGATCACTGCACGAAGATCTCGACGCCGTTCGTCACCGACCCACCGATGCCGGTCGACGGATCGGCGATCAGCGCTTGCATCGTGAACGTGATTCCCGGCGGCAGCGCCGGCATCACGACTCCCGCGGTCGCATCGCCTTGACCGGGGCCACCCGGCGTCAGCGGCACGGTGACGGTCGCCGGCAGCAACGGCGCGACGAGCAGCGAGCAACCGGCGCCGAGCGGGACGTTCGTCTGCAGCGCACCGAACACGAGCACGCCGAACGAGCTGCCGAGACCACCACGGATCGAGATTTCGACGAAACTGCCGGGCGACGGACAGCCGGTCCAAGCGAGCTCGGGGACGAAGCCGCCCGTGCCCGCGCAGCCGACGCCGTACGTCGTCGCCGACCCCGGACACGGATTCCCGGTCATCGACGCGAACTTCGGATCGTGCGCTTGGAACTGATGCAGCAACTGGGCGGTCCCGGTCGCGAGATCGACGAGGAACAGCGCGTGGTCGTTCTGCGTGTAGGCGAGGACCGTCGACGTCGACCCGTCGTACGCGAGCGCCGCTCCGCCGGACGTGTCCATCGTCGCGCCGAAGCCCGGCCCGACCGGATGCGAGCCCGGACCCATCGGATTCGTCGGGTCGATCTCCCACAGAGTGTTCGTCGTCGTCTCGAGCGCGAACAGCTTGCCGTTGGCGTCGAACACCATGCCCGAGAACCACTCGGTGAACGATCCGATGTTGCCGGCGATGCCGACCTGGAACGTCTGCGGATCGATCTCGAACAATTGCGGCGCCGGGAAGAAGCCGCCGGTGTTGATCCACCACGCGTGTCCCGTCACCGGATCGGTCGCCATCGCGAGCGGCCCGATCGGCATGTTCAACGGCGACAACTCGGTGGCGGCGCCGGACCCGGTGTCGAACTCGTACAGCGATCCCGAGAACCACCCGGACGACAAGCCGAGCAGCCGTCCGTCGGCGAGCCGCGTGACCTGCGGGATCCCGAACTCGTTGGGATCCACGACGGCGAACGACCCGACGAGCTGCGTCTGATACGTCAGCGTGTCGATGGTCCAGATCTCGTTCGCATCGACGCGCGACGCGTAGAGAGTGCCGGCGTCGACGGCGGGGACGAACAGACAAGCGAACAGCGCGAACGCCGCTGGAACTCGATGCATGGTTGCTCCTTCGGGAAAAACGTCGTCGGACATCGGGGGCAAGTCGGACGTTTCGACGAAGCAGGGTTCCTTTTGCAGCGGCGGGAGCA
>JAEUIB010000708.1 GCA_016795255.1 Planctomycetota bacterium | reverse complement strand
GATTGGCGCGCACTCGAACGCGATCGCGCCGCACTGCTCGCGGTGACCCCGGAGGACGTGGCTCGCGTCGCGAAGGCGTACTTCGTGCCGACGCGGCGCGTGATCGGCATCGTCGACGGCACGCCGATCGAGGACGAAGAGACGCCGGAGACGGCGCCGGAGGGATCGCGATGAAGCTCGCACACGGAGTCGCCGGCGTCCTGTGGGCGCTGATCGCGGCCGCCCCACTGCAGGCGCAGGACGACGCGCCGACGCGCGCGATCGAAGAGACGCACGTCGGTCGCGGCGAACGCGGGAACCGTCACGGCAAGGGCTTCGACGAGGTCATGCGGTTGAAGGGCGAGCCGCTCGCGCCGCGCTTCCCGCGCTACGGCGAGGGCATCGAGCGCCACGTGCTCGACAACGGACTCGTGGTCGTGCTGGCGCAAGACAAGACGCTGCCGCTGGTCGAACTCGAATTGACGATCCGCGCCGGCGAGGCGTACGAGACCGAAGCGCAGCGCGGACTCTGTGCGGCGATGGTCGAACGCGTGCGCCGTGGCGGCATCGCGTCCGCGCGCCCGGAGCCCCTGCCGCCGCTGACGCCGGAGAACGAAGCGACCTACGACGAGGACACGGCGCCCGACGTCACGACCGACGCGAAGGCCGTCGACGAGCGGTTCGCCGCGCTCGCGACGCAAGTCGGCGGACGCGCGGGCACCGAGAGCGCGAACTTCACGCTGAACGCGCTGTCGGCGAACTTCGACGCGTCGTTCGCGCTGTTCGCGGAGCTCGTGTTGCGCCCCGCGCTGGTGGCGCCGCCCGACGACGGCGGGCCGCGCGGCGGCGGATTCGGCGGATTCGGCGGCGGCCGCGGCGGGCGTGGACCGCAACAACAAGCGGCGAACGAGTTCCGTCGCCTCGTGTACGGCGAGGACCACCCGCTGGCGCGGGAAGGCTTCGGCGGACGCGGCTTCGGCGGCGGACCGGGCGGCGGTGGTCCGCGTGGCAGTCGCTTCGATCGCGCACAGCTCGTCGACGCGTACCTGCGTTTCGTGCGTCCCGATCAAGCGTTCCTCATGGTCGTCGGCGACTTCGAGACCGGCGCGATGCTGGAGCGCGTCCGGACGACGTTCGGGAGCTGGCCGAAGCCCGACGTCGCCGCGCCCGCGCGCGTCGAGAACGAGATGCCCGCGATCGCCGGCAAAGGCCCCGGCGTCTACGTGATCGACGTGAAGACGCCGCAGAGCGCGATCGTCATCGGACACCTCGGCGTCGATCGCGAGACGCCGGGTCGCTTCGCGATCGCGTTGATGAACGACGTGCTCGGCGGTGGTTCGTTCACGTCGCGCATCACGGAGCGCGTGCGCTCGGACGAAGGGCTCGCGTACAGCGCGGGCTCGTCGTTCTCGATCGACGGCCGCCAGCCGGGCCTGTTCCAGGCGGCGGTCCAGACGAAGACCGAGTCGACCGCGCGCGCGATCGAGTTGATCCTCGAGGAGATCCGTCGCATCCGCGAGCCGGGCTCGATCTCGACCAACGAGTTCGCGACGGCGCGCGAATCGCGCCTCTACTCGTTCGCGCTGCAATTCACCGATCGCGGCCGCAACGTCGCGCGCTTGATCCAGCGCGAACTGGAAGGGCGTCCGACCGACTTGGACGAGACCGAGTTCAAAGCGCTGCAAGCCGCGACGATCGGCGACCTCGAAGCCGCGGCGCAGAAGTACCTCGATCCCGAGAAGCTCGTGATCTGCATCGCCGGCGACCTCGAGAAGATCCGCGAGTCGCTGGCGCCCTTCGGCGAGATCCAAGTCGTTCCGCCGCGCGGGCGAGGCGGAAGGCGAGCCCCGCCGGGCGGCGGGCGTTGACCACCGGTTGACCGTCCCGCCGACGCTGGCGGGATCCTCCGGAATTCATGTCGCGTCTCCCCCCGTCTTGCCGTGGACGGGGCTGGAGCACCACCATGCGCACGGCCCTTGTCCTTTCGATCGGTTCCGCCCTGTGGCTGTCGGTCGCCGCGGCCCCGCCCGGGCACGCCGCGACCGTCGTCGTCTCGAAGAACGGTCCGCTGCAGACCGTCCAGGCCGGCATCGACGCGGCCGCCGCGGGCGACACGGTCGTGATCAAGGCGGGGACGTACTTCGGCATCGCCACGATCGGCGCCGCGAAGACCGGGCTCACCCTCAAGGGTGTCGGCAAGGTCGTGCTCGACGCGCGTGGACCGGGCGGAGCGAATCTCGGCGCAGGCATCACGGTCGCCGCGACCGGCGTCACGATCCGCGGGCTGACGATCCGCAACGCCGCCGCGCTCGGCGTCGCGACCGGAGACGGCATCCGCATCGACGCCGCGACGTGCGTCGTCACCGACTGCGTCGTGATCGGCTGCGCGAACGAGGGCATCGACGTTCGCGCAGCGGACTGCGAACTCCTCGATTGCACGTTCGTCAGCAACGACAACGGTGTGCTCGGCCAGGACTCCGATCGCCTGCGGATCGTCGGCTGCGCGTTCCGCGGCAACGACAACTCCGTCCAGCTCGTCAGCAGCGATGACGTCCTCGTCCAACAGACGTCGGTCAAGGACTCGGGAGTCGGCGACGTTTTCCGCACGACGACGTCGCATCGCGCGACGATCCGCGCGCTGAAACTCACCGACAGCGGTCCGATCGGTGAGTTCTCGGGCGACGACCTGTTGCTCGAGAACGTCGTCGGACGCCGCATCGGCGGAGGCGCGCGCGTGTCGGGGAACGCGGCCGTCGTGCGCGACCTCGACCTCGTCGACCTGCACGACGCGAGTGCCGGCGTCGACGTCCGCGCGACGAACTCCACGATCTCGGACATTCGTTGCGTCGACGCTTCGACCAACGCGATCTTCGTCGACGAGCTCGCGACGAATTGCCAGATCGACGACGTCGTCGCGATCCGGTGCGGAACGCTCGACGATCCGGCGTTCCTCGTCGAAGGAGACGACGCGACGCTGACCGACTGTTCGATCGTGCGTTGTCCGACCGACGGCTTCTCGATCCTCGGCGCTCGTGTCCACCTCACGCGCTGCGTCGCGCGACAGTGCGCCTTCGACGGATTCGACGTCCCGAACGACGCCAACGAAGCGGTGCTCGAAGATTGCGTGGCGACCCTGTGCCTCGGCGAAGGGATCGAGATCTCGTCGCTCGACGTGTCGCTGATCCGCTGCATCGCGAAGCAGAACCGCGTCGACTTCGCGAACGACGGCGTCCTGCTCGTCGCCGACGTCGACTTCGTCACCGGCGGCGCGACGTTCCCCCCCGAAATCGACTGACGTCGAGCCACTCCACTCCGCGGAGGCCTCCGTGAAACTCGTCCTCGCTCCTTCCATCCTCGTCGCCGTCGTCGCGTGCTGCGCGTCCGCGAGCGGCGCCGTCATCAAGGTGTCGAAGGCCGGCCCGATCACGTCGATCCAAGCCGGCGTCGACCTCGCCCAGGCGGGCGACGTCGTCCGCGTCTCCAGCGGCGTCTACGCGGAAAGCGTCACCATTCCCCAGGCGAAGACCGGGCTCGTGCTGCAAGGCAAAGGCAAGGTCGTGATCGAGCCCCGGGGCGGCGGCGGGATCGTCCTCGGCATCGGCGTCGACGTCGATGCCAGCGGCGCGCGGATCAAAGGACTGACGATCCGACACGCCGCGGCGACGCTGAACGACCCCGGAATCGGGATCCGCGTGAAGAGCACGTCGGTGACCGTCGAGAAATGCTCGGTCGAGACGGCCGAAGACATCGGGATCCAAGTGACCAGCGACGACTGCGTGATCCGCAAATGCACGCTGTTCGCGCTGCCTACCGGAGTTCGCGGCGTGGACACGTCGGGACTGCGCGTCGAGTCCTGCGCGTTCCGCGATTGCGAGTTCGGCGTCGTGGCGACCGCCCTCGGCGCGGGACTCGTCGACAAGTGCTCGTTCGTCGGCGGCGGCGACGACGCGGTCCTCGTCGACACGACCTCCGGCGGGTTCACGGTGTCGCGGTGCTCGATGAAGCTCCGCCACGGTGGCGCCGTCACGATCTCCGGCCCCGACGCCGTCGTCCGGAACTGCAAGGTCTCCCGCTGCGAGTTCGGCTTCCTCCTGCGCTCGGACGGCGGCATCGTCGAGGACTGCAAGGTCACGTTCTTGCGGTCCGATTTCGGGATCATCGCGTTCGACTGCGACGACGTCCGGATCACCGGCAATCGCGTGGCCAGGTGCCCTTCGCTCGCCATCGGCGTCATCGACGTCGCCGGCGCGACGATCGGTGACAACCGGATCAGCGCGTGCGGGTTCGGGCTCGAGACGTCTTTCGTCGTCAACGCCGCCTCGAACGTCACCTGCGACGACGTTCGCGTCGACGGAGGCGGCGAGGATGCGTTCCAGATCCTGGCAACGAACGCCGTGTTCAGCGGATGCACGGCGAAGAACGCTCTGCGGGACGGGTTCGACGTGCTCCCGACGTCGACGAACGTCCGGCTGGAATCGTGCGTCGCACTGCGCTGCGGCGCCGAAGGGATCGAGAACAGCGCCGACGGCACCGAGCTCGCGGACTGCGTCGCGAGGCAGAACCGGATCGACTTCGCGAACGACGCGGTCCTGGCGCTCGCGGACATCACGTTCGTGACCGGCGGCTCGACGACTCCGCCCGAGATCGACTGACGAATCGACGCCCTTCCGAGTTTTTCGTGTCGCGGATTCGCGCCGACCGCGTGGACCCGTCCGGAGCAACGAACATGCGCATCGCACTCACCGTCCTCGCGTTCCTTTCGGGCGTCCAAGCCGCCTCCGCAGCCACGATCGTCGTGTCGAAGAACGGCGCCTTGCAGACCGTCCAGGCCGGCATCGACGCGGCCGCCGCCGGCGACACGGTGATCGTGAAGGCTGGCACGTACGCCGGCGTCGCGGTCATCGGAGTCGCGAAGACCGGGCTGACCTTGAAGGCGTCGGGGAAGGTCGTGCTCGACGCGCGCGGACCGGGTGGAACGGGCCTCGGGGCGGGACTGCTCGTCCAAGCCACCGACGTCACGATCCGCGGATTCACGATCCGCAACGCGGACGACTCGATGACCGAGGAGGGCGACGGCATCCGCGTGACCGGCGATCGCGCGACGATCGAGAACTGCATCGTGCGCCAGTGCTCGGACGAGGCGATCAACGTCGTCGCGACGGACGCGCTCGTGCGCAAGTGCGTGCTGATCGGCAACAACGTCGGCGTCGACCTCGACGACGCGCATCGCGCCCGCGTCGAGAAATGCGTGTTCCGGCTGAACGCTGCGTCGATCGCGACGTCGTCCTCGGACGACGTCGTCGTTTCGAAGTGCGTCATCACAGGGGGCGGATCGAACGACTCGATCCGCATCAGCGGCGGGGAGCGCTTCGAAGTCACGGACGTGAAGCTCAGCGATTGCGGCGGCATCGCCATGAACATCAACAGCGGTTCGGCGACCGTGAAGAAGATCCGCGCGACCCGCATGCTCGGTGGCATCGAAACCAAGGGCTCGGGCACCACGCTCGACGACATCGACATCCGCGACTTCCGCAACAACATGACCGGGGTGTCCATCGAGGCGCCGGACACGAGCTTGTCGCGATTGCGGATCTCGAGCACTCACGCGGAAGGCGTGATCGTCGAGAGCAACGCGACGAACTGCACGATCCGCGACTGCGTGGTCCAGAAGAGCTGTCTCTCCGACGTCGCCGCGTATCTCGTCGAAGGTGCCAACGCGACGTTCGAGCGCTGCGTGGCGAAGGACGTCAACGGCGACGGATTCCTGGTGGTGAGCGACGACGTCACGCTGGTCGACTGCGTCGCGATCGACTGCGTCCGCGACGGCTTCGACGTCGAATCGGGAGCGAACCTCACGGCGCTCGAGGACTGCACCGCGCGGAACTGCCGAGCCGAGGGCTTCGACATCTCCGGCACGAACGTGACGCTGTCCGACTGTGTCGCGAAGAAGTGCCGCATCGACTTCGCCAACGAAGGCACGTTGGCCTTGACCGACATCACGTTCACGACCGGCGGCACGGCGACGCCCCCGGAAGTCGACTGATCCTCCGTTCGATCGTTCCCCACGAGTTTGGATCCGCGGCGCGCGAAGACGCGCC
Organism: Planctomycetota bacterium; assembly: GCA_016795255.1. Taxonomy (GTDB): domain Bacteria; phylum Planctomycetota; class B15-G4; order B15-G4; family JADJEK01; genus JADJEK01. The sequence goes on along the minus strand of JAEUIB010000708.1, from coordinate 1,171 downwards.
ACTGCTCACGAGACGGATCGCGGGGCTCACCCGCGTCGAAAGGCTCCCATGAATCCGCGCACTGCGATGACGCCGTTCCTTCGATCGACGCTGACGGGCCTGCTGACGTCGACGGCGCTCGCCGCGAGCGGCTTCGTCCACGCCGCGATCGTCACCGTCTCGAAGAACGGTCCGATCACGACGATCCAGGGCGGCATCGATGTCGCGGCCGACGGCGACACGGTTCGCGTCCTCGCCGGCACGTACGCCGAAGCGATCGTCCTCCCGCTCCAGAAGCCCGGGCTGATCCTGCAAGGCAAGGGCAAGGTGATCCTCGACGTCCGCGGACCGGCAGGAGCGGCACTCGGCTTCGGGATCGACATCCAGGCGAACGGCGCGACCGTGCGCGGGATCTCGATCCGCAACGCCGCGACCCTCGGCCTCGACACCGGCGACGGGATCCGCATCGTCGGCGAGCAAGCGACGATCGAGAAGTGCTCGATCGAGGGCAACGAGGAGACCGGCATCCACGTGTTCGGCGACACCGCGCGCATTCGGAAATGCACCTTTCGATCGAACCGCAATCACGTGATCCTCGAACAAGCCGTCGGCGTCCGCGTCGAGTCGTGCTCCTTCCGCGCACCGCGGACGTCGTCCGTCCGCTTGCTCGGCGCCACGAATGCCGTGCTCGACAAGCTCACAATCGTCGAAGGCGGCAACGGATCGTCGATCACGACGTCGGGCGGGGACAGCAACGGCGTTCAGGTCACGCGATGCAAGCTCCGCCTGCCCGGCGACTCGGCGGTCAGCCTGAGCGGCAACGACTGTCGGATCTCCGACGTGAGCGTCATCGTCGGCTCGGGCGGGCTGTTCATCTCGGGCGACCGCGCAGTGATCGCGAACTGCAAGGTCTTCACCACGGTCGACGGAAGCGACGCGCTGACGATCTCACAAGGCGTGGACATCGAGATGAAGGACAACCTCGTCGTCAACTCGAGCGGAGGCGCGCTGACGTTGAACGACTGCCAGGGAGGATTCGTCACCGGGAATCGCGCGAGGAACACGAGCGGGACCAGCCTCGCAGGTCTCGATGTCGAATTGAGCACCGGGTTGTTGATCGAGAACAACGTGGTCACGGGATCCGCCGTCGACGCCTTCCGCATCGCGGGGGCGAACAACGTCCTGCGCAACT
>JAEUIB010000050.1 GCA_016795255.1 Planctomycetota bacterium | reverse complement strand
AGGTCGATGGTCGCACCGGCGGACGTCTCGAGCAGCGAGCCTTCCGCCCACACCAGACCGACGGGGATCGTCGGCGTGAACGCCAGCGAACCACGCACGATCTGATGAGCCAACGGCGCGTTCGGATCGGTGACCGCGACGGCGGCCGGCGCACCGGCCGCGATCGTGTAGACGTTCGCGGACAGCGGGCCGCTCGCGCCGTCGGGGTCCATCGTGAACGCCAGCGTCGCGTCGAACGGATGCGCGACGACGTTGCGGATCCGCGGGCTCGGATCGGAACCGGCCGAGCCGCCGAACTGCGTCAGTCGGACCGCTTCACCGGAACCGTCGAGGTCGAACGCGAACAGCTCGTAGGCTCCCGCGACTCCGCCGACGACGGGCCGCGCGGTGAACGCGTAGTGGTTCGCCAGCGGGCCGCTCGGGATGCGGCGTAGTTGGAAGTCGTCCGCGACCGCCTCGGTGAACAAGTTGCCGCGCGTTAATACGTTCGTGTTGTTCGGATTCGGCGGTGCGACGCCGAACGACGGTTCGAACTCGGCGCCGGTGATGTTCGTCAGACGCAAGCTCGGCGCGTTCGTCTGCGGATCGTTGCGCAGGTCGACCGCGACGAAGTTCGCGAAGTCGAACGGGACTCCGTTGATCGCGGTGATCCCGTGCGCGTCGCGGACGAACACGAACCGTTCCCCGTCGGGCGTGACCATCGAGCCCAGCGGATCGACCGTCGGTCGATCGAAGTTGACCATCGTGGCCGGGATGTCGAACGGTCCGTTCAGCGTCGGTGGGTTCATCGTGCGCGTGAGGTTGAACGCGACACCGTCGGCGATGCGGATCGCGAACACGTCGAACCGATCGGTCGACGCGCCGGCGACGGGGAAGCCCGACGTCGCGACGACGTGCGATCCGTCCTGCGTGAACACGAACTCGGTGAACGTCCGGAAGTCACCGACGAGGTCCCACTGACCACCGCCGGCCACGGCCGTCGCCAGCGGAGCCACGAGTCCGGCATCGGCGCCGTTCGTACGCGCGACGGCCGGCACGGAAACGGTTCCCTGCTGGATCGCGAACACGAAGCGCGAGCCGTCCGCGTTGAACGCGCCACGGCGGCCGTACTGCGTGCGCGCGTCGCCGAACTCCGCCAGGGCGGTCGGACTCGGGAACGCGGTCAGGTTCGTGATCGTCTCGGTGGTCGGGGTCACGCCGCCGATCACGAAGACGTCCTCGCCGATCGCAGCGGTTCCCGCGATGACGGCGAGCGAGCGATGGTCGCTCGCGACGACGCCCTGACGATCGATGCGCGTCAGCGCGGCGGTCGGTCCGGCGGCAGTGGGGAGCACGCGCGTCGCGGCGCTCGGAGCGGCCGTGGAAGCGCGCGACAGCCGGTTCGGCGTGAGGCCCGTTCCGCTGTTCGTCGAGCTCGCGAAGTACGCGACCCAACCGCCCTGGCCGTCGTCGACGAACGCGAACGACTCTTCCTGGATCGTCACGGCGTCGGCCGCGATCGCGGGCGTGACGTCGACGATCGGCTGACCACCGGGCAGGCCCGGGACCGGTCGCAGGTCGAGCAGGAAGACCCGGTCGCTCGGCGAGGTCGCTTCATCGAGACAGACGAGTGCGAAGTCACCGTCCGGGGAGACCGCGACTTCCCAGTCGAACGGCGACAGCGTGTCGGCGCCGAGGAACGTCCCGAACGACGCGGGCACGAGGTTGCGGAACGTGCCGGTCTCTTCGAACAGGACGCCGAAGCCGTACGCGGCCGGATTGCCGCCGACCTTCTGCTTCCAATGGAACAGTTGGCGATGACCCGGCAGACGGATGCGGGGGAACTCGTGGTTCTCGACGTCGAGGACCGGGGCGTCCGCCGCCAGGACGCCGACACCGGACGCTCGCAGATGCGCGGCGGTCAGCAGGGCGGCGTTGTTCCCCGGGGCGTCGGGATCGGACGTCGACCAAGAGGTCGAAATCGGGTCGATGCCCGACGCGTGGCTCGGTGCGACGAAGTCGTGCGTGCCGGCGAGCTCGATGTTCCACAGGTCGATCGCGCCGCCGAACGCGCCGCCGAAGTCCGGCGCGATCGCGAACGCCGCGAGCGTCGCGTCGCCGAGATTCGCGTCGTTGATGGCGCCGAGCGATTGGCGATCGGACGCAGCCTGACCGTTCGGATTCGCGTCGAGGCCTTCCGAGTACGCGAGGCGCACCGGGAAGTCGAGCGCGTCGAACACGACGATCACGCCGTTGCCGACGCGCAGTTGATTCGTCTGCGGGTCGCGCTCGACGGCCTGCAAGAAGATGCGAGCCGTCGTCGTCGACGTCGACTCGAGCGGCAGCACGAACGGAATGCCGGGAGTCAGCGTGTTGACCAACGTCAGCTCGGCCGGCGCGCGCGTCGGCAGGCTCAGCAGGCCTTGACCGTTCAGCGCCTGCGGCAAACCGGTCGAGACGACGTCGGTCGGTGCGACGCCGAACACTCCGGCGAGCGCGCCGGCGCCGATGCCGTCGACCAGCGCGTGCAGCGGCGCGTTCACGCCGGGAGCGGCGAAGGGTTTCAGATACGCACCATTCGCCACGATCGGTTCGCCGACGGGATCGCCGTCGAACGCGTCCGCGGACACGAGCAGCGCGACGGCCGCGCCGGGCGTGCCACGCAGATCGATTTGGAGTTCGTGGAGCGCCTGCGCGTGGGCAACGGCTCCGTTGCCGGCCGCAGTGACGCCGTTGACGCGGAGACGCGGGGTTTGCGCGGTGAGGGTTCCGAAGGTCGACGCGAGGGCGCCGATCGCGAGCAGCGAGACTTTGAACATGGTGGATCCCCGGGCAGGAGGTGAGCGACGTCTGGATGTTCGGGCGCGCAGGGTGCGCCCGGTCGCTCACGAACGCCCGACGATACTCCGACCCGTGGGTAGCAGTAACCACACGGCGGCACCTGCCGGGCAAGAATCACCGGCCGGCACGCGGAACGATCAGCGTTTCAGTGAGTCGAGTGCGAGCGCGCGTCGACGGTGCGTCGACGCGCGCGCACTGGATCAGCCGAGTAGGCGCAGCGCGGCCTCGATGCGGCGCACGCAGACGTCCTGCCCGAGGACTTCCATCGACTCGAGCAGCGGCGGCGTCGCGCGCTTGCCGGTGATCGCGATGCGCAGGCACATGAAGAAATCGCCCATCTTGAAGCCGAGCGATTCGAGCGCGGCCTTCATCGGGGCTTCCATCGCGTCCTTCGTGAACGGCGTCGTGCCGCGGACCACCGCGAGCGCAGCGGTCAGCGCCTGCTTGCGCTGATCGGGCGTCAGCTTCTTCGCCGCATCGAACTCGGCGAGGTCGATCGTGATCGCGTCGGTGAAGAAGAACTGCGTCATCTCGTCGAACTCGACGAGCTTCTTCAGGCGCTCGCGCACGAGCGGCACGATGCGCAGCATCAGCGCGCGATCGAGGGTGCGGCCGCGCTCGGCGTAGAACGCGATCAGCTTGTCGGTCAGCGCGTCCGTCGCCAGCGCGCGGATGTACTCGCCGTTCAGCCAATCGAGCTTCGTCAGGTCGAACACCGGACTCGACGTCGTGATCGTCTCCGGCGCGAACTCTTCGAGCATGCGGTCGACCGAGAAGATCTCGGTGTTGTCGTTGGTCGTCCAGCCCATCAGCGCGAGGAAGTTGAGCAGCGCCGCGGGCAGGTAGCCCTGCTCCTGATACCACTCGAGCGACGTCGGGTTCTTGCGCTTGCTGATCTTCGACTTGTCCTGGTTGCGCAACAGCGGCAGGTGGCAGAACACCGGCGGCTCCCAGCCGAACGCGCGGTACAGCAGCAGGTGCTTCGGCGTCGACGGGATCCACTCTTCGGCGCGCATCACGTGCGTGATGCCCATCAGCTTGTCGTCGACGACGTTCGCGAGGTGGTACGTCGGGAAGCCGTCCGACTTCATCAGCACCTGATCGTCGACGTCCTTGTTCGCGATCTCGATGCGGCCGCGCAGCAAGTCGTCGAACGCCGTCGCGCCGTCGTCGGGGATCCGCAGACGGATGACGAACGGCTCGGCCGCGGTCGCGCGGCGATCGGACTCGTCCTTCGGGATCTTGCGGCACAGGCCGTCGTAACCCGGCGGCCGCTTCGCGGCGCGCTGGAACGCGCGCAGTTCCTCGAGCCGCTCCGCGGTGCAGAAGCAGCGGTACGCCGTGCCGTTGTCGAGCAGCATCCGCGCGTGGTCGGCGTAGATCGCCGAACGCTCCGACTGCCGATACGGCGCGCACGGCCCGCCGACGTCGGGCCCCTCGTCCCAATCGAGCCCGAGCCAGCGCAGCGCGCGGTAGATCGCATCCTCGGACTCCCGCGTCGACCGCGTGCGATCCGTGTCCTCGATGCGCAGGATGAACTGGCCGCCGTGCTTCTTCGCGAACGTGCGGTTGAACAGCGCGACGTAGGCCGTGCCGACGTGAGGAGCGCCCGTCGGCGACGGGGCGATGCGAACTCGAGGGGGGAAGCGACCTGGCGTCATCGGAGTGCTCGGGGAATGGGGGCCGATATTCAACGGGGAGAGAGACGGGACGGGAAGGTTGAAGTTGGAGGATCCGCGTTGGGATGACGAGGGACGGGAGGGATGAGAGGGACGAGAGGGACGCGAGGGACGCGAGGGACGAGAGGGACGACGAGGGACGACGAGGGACGAGAGGGACGGGAGGGACGAGAGGGACGCGAGGGACGACGAGGGACGCGAGGGATGCGAGGGACGCGAGGGATGCGAGGGATGAGAGGGATGAGAGGGATGAGAGGGCGCGAACGGGCGGGGACATAGCGGGGACCGTCCCCGTCTTGCGTTCGCGTTTCTTCCTTGGGGATCGCGAGGGACGCTGGGGCGACTAGTCGCGGCGCGCCGCTCCCCTTCCCGCGTCCGCGACCTCGACGTCCTCGTCCGACTCGGAGTCCGCGAGTTGCTCGAACACCGCCATCGCTCGTGGATCGCGGGTCGCGCCCGCCAGCTTCGCCAGCGCGAGGCGCTCTTCGCCGTTCGCGGCACCTAGGCGCTCGAGGATTTCGGGGATCACCTCGCGACCGCACGCGCGAGCCATGCGGCGCACCGTCGCGCCGAACTCGTCGTCCTCGACGAAGTCGCCGACGCGCAGCAACCACGGGCCGAGTTGGCCCAGCCGATCGCGCAGGCCGCGGCCTAGCGCGGCCTTCACGCGGTCGGTGCTCGATTCGCCGACCAT
>JAEUIB010000612.1 GCA_016795255.1 Planctomycetota bacterium | reverse complement strand
CATCACGACGCCGCCGCCCGCGCGCGCCGCGTCTCCTCGCCACGGCGACGCCTCGAAGTACTTCGCGTGCCGCTTCCAGATCAGGACGGCGCTGGCGCCGATCGCGCGGCCGAGGTCGCCACGAGCGAACGCCGTGCGCAGCTCCTCCGCGATCGGCAGGAAGCGCCGCTGGAACACGCCGGCGAGCACGAGGCCGCGCGCCTTCGCCTCGTCGGCGAGTGCGAGGCCTGCCGTGACGTCGAGCGCGAGCGGTTTCTCGACCAGCGCGTGCTTGCCCGCCGCGACCGCGAGTCGCACCTGATCGAGGTGCACGTGCGTCGCCGAAGCCACGACGACCGCGTCGACGTCGGGCGATCGCACGGCGGCCGCCAGGTCGTGGACGGCGGTCGTCGACCAGCGCGCCGCCGCGTCGCGCGTACGCGCGGGATCGTGGCCTGCGATGCCGCGGAGCACGAAGTCCCCGGTCGCTCGCAGCGCGGCGACGTGCGTCGCGGCGATCTCTCCGGTGCCGCACAGGATCACGCCGAGAGGGGTCACCATGGTGGGCCGGAAGCCTATCCCGGTTCCCCGGATTCCCCGCCGCGCACGTTCGAGTTCGGACCGTGACGGATCCCGCCTGCTCGTGCGTCCTCCGTCCCTCTCGACGTGTCGGCCGTCCGCAACGCCGTGGACTCCGGTCCTTGACGTTTGCGCGGCGGCCCGTAAGAGTCTCCGGTTCTGCCGCCAGTCCACGAAGTGCCAGGGAGATCGACGCGATGATCCGCGTATCACGCCTGCGCAAGACGTTCGGCTCCACCGTCGCCGTGAACGACATCTCGTTCGAGGTGAAAGAGGGTGAAGTCGTCGGCTTGCTCGGTCCGAACGGAGCGGGAAAGTCCACGACGATGCGGATGCTGACGACCTTCCTCGACCCGGATGCGGGCGAGATCGAGATCGCCGGCTACGACGCGCTCGACCAACCGATCGAAGCGCGCCGCCGCATCGGCTACCTGCCCGAGTCCGCGCCGCTCTACGAAGAGCTCGGCGTCCTCGAATCGCTGCACTACACGGCGAAGATCCGCGGCCTCGACGCCGCGACCCGCAATCGCCGCGTCGACGAGATGGTCGAGGCGTGCGGCCTCGGTTCGGTGACGCACAAGTTCATCGGGCAGTTGTCGAAGGGCTACCGCCAGCGCGTCGGCCTCGCGCAGTCGATCGTCCACGACCCGGCGTTCCTGATCCTCGACGAGCCGACGACCGGTCTCGACCCGAACCAGATCAAGGAGATCCGCGCGCTGATCACGAAGCTCGGCGCGAAGAAGACGATCATCCTGTCGACGCACATCATGCAGGAGGTCCAGGCCGTCTGCTCGCGTGCGCTGATCATCAACAAGGGCACGATCGTCGCCGACGGCCGTCCCGATCAGCTCGTCACGCAGTCGTCGACGAAGGGCTGCCGGTTCTCGCTGACGGTCCGCGGCGCGGTGCGCGAGCGTGCGACCGCCGCGTTCTCGAAGGCGGACGGCGTGCGCTCGGTCGTCGTCGAAGGCGAGGTCGGCGATCTGCTGCATCTGACCGCCGTCGGCGCGAACGACGGCGTCGCCGACGAGTTGTTCCGGACCGCCGTCCGGGAACAGTGGGTGCTGCGCGAGCTGCGCCTCGAGCGCGCGAGCCTCGAGGACGTGTTCACGCAGTTGACGATCGGCGCGACCGGCAACGCGGGCACGAAGAAGGAGAACGACGCATGAACGCGGTGTTGTGCGTGGCCGGCAAAGAGTTCAAGACCTACTTCAAGACGCCGGTCGCCTACGTCTTCCTGGTCGTGTTCCTGGCGTTGAACGGCTGGGCGTTCTTCTTCCTCGGCAACTTCTTCGAACAGCGCGCGGCGACGCTGCGCGACATGTTCGGCTTCCTGCCGTGGTCGTTCCTGTTCGTCGTGCCCGCGGTCTGCATGAAGATGTGGGCCGAGGAACGCAAGATCGGCACGTTCGAGACGCTGCTGACGATGCCGCTGTCCGAGGCGCAGATCGTGCTCGGCAAGTTCTTCGCCGCGTTCGGGCTGATCGCCGTCGCGCTCGCGCTGACGTTCCCGTTGCCGGTGATCGTCGGCATGACGTCGGCGGCCAGCGTCGACTTCGGTCCGATCGTCGGCGGCTACATCGGTGCGCTGTTCCTCGGCGCCGCGTACGTCGCGATCTGTCTGTTCGCATCGGCGATCACCGAAAGCCAGATCGTCGCGTTCATCCTCGGCGCGTTCCTCGCGTTCGCGCTGGCGCTGATCGGCTCGCAATCGGTCGCCGGGATCTTCCCGTCGGCGATCGGCGAGTTCTTGCAACTGCTGTCGCTGCAGACGCACTTCATGAACATCGAACGCGGCGTCGTCGACAGCCGCGACGTCATCTACTACCTCTCGGTGCTGACGTTCTTCCTGATGTTGAACGTCGCCGCCGTGAAGCGTCGCTGAACGGAGCCAGGCCATGACCTCCACACCGAAACAGCGTCGACTCCAATTCGCCGTCAGCATCGTGCTGGTGACCGCGAACCTGTTCCTCCTCAATTGGCTGTGCCTCGGCAACTACACGCGGGCCGACCTCACGCGCGACGGCGTCTACACGCTGAATGACGCGACGCGGAAGTTGCTGAACGGCCTCGACGACCTCGTCACCGCGAAGGTCTACCTGTCCGAGAAGCAGTTCCTCGAGAACGCCGGCTGGTCGCTGCTGCCGCGCCAGGTGAAGGACAAGATCGAGGAGTTCGTCGCGCAGTCGAACGGCAAGTTGCAAGTCGAGTACCGCGACCCGAGCGACGACAAGGACATCGAGCGCGAGGCGCAGCAGGCGGGGATCCAACAGATCCCGCTCGGCTCGTCGGACAGCTCGTCGATGACGGTCTTCCAGCCGTTCTGCGGCGTCACGCTGCAGTACGGCGGCAAGGAAGAAGTGATCCCGGTCGCCGAGCCGCCACGGCTCGAATACGACCTCGCGATGGCGATCACGAAGTTGACGCGCACCGAAACGGTGACGATCGGCTTCAACGTCGTGAACCAACTGCCCGAAGGCCTGCCGCCGGAGATGCTCGCGCAGATGCGCGACCAATTCCCGCGCGACATGCACGACATCGATGGTGACTACCGATCGCTGGTGACGGAGCTGCGTCGCCAGTTCGCGGTCGAGAAGGTGCCGCTGACCGCCGCGGTCCCCGAGCACGTGAACCTGCTCGTCGTCGCCAACACCAAGGGGTTGAACGACGTCCACAAGTTCCATCTCGACCAATACATCATGCGCGGCGGCAAGGTCATCTTCCTGACCGAGGGCGTCGAGCCGCCGCAAGGTCAGATGCCCGTGCCGACGGCGCGCGACGCGTCGAACGACGAGTTCTTCAAGCACTACGGCTTCGGCGTGAAGAAGAACCTCGTGTTCGACATCCAAGCCGCGACCGATCGGTACGGCCGCCGGATCTTCTACATCCCCGAGATCCAGCCGCGGTACTTCGACCCCGACTCGGCGTTGGTCGCGAACCTCGGCCGCTTCGTCGTCATGTTCGCGTCGGGCATCGAGCTGATGCCACCTCCGGGCGTCGAACCGATCGTGCTGTGCCGCACGTCGCCGGGCGCGTGGGAGCAGACCGGATTCTTCGACATCACGCTCGAGAACGTCCTCGAACAGCGCAAGGCGATGAAAGCCGACGACCTCAAACAATTCGACGTCGTCGGCATGTTGAAGGGACGGTTCACGTCGTACTTCGCGAATCGTCCGTTGCCGAACGATCTGACCGGTGTGTCGACCGGACCGACGGCGAGCGATCTCGGGCTGACGCCGGAAGACCTCGAGGGTGACGACGAGGGCGACGACATGGGCGACGAAGACGGCGACGCCGTCGAAGAGCCCGCCGACGGCGCCGCGCCTGCCCAACCGACCGAACCCGCGAAGACGGACGAGCCGGCGCAGGATCCGGCCCAGAAGCCGGAGCAGAAGCCGGCGTCGGACGATCCGTCGAAGAAGTCGGACGGCATCCGCGAACGCGACGTGCCGGGAGGCGGCATCGCCGACGCGCTGCAGGATCCGGCCCCCGCGCCGGCGCCGGCGCGGGAGGGCGCGACGCCGTCGCCCGACCCGAACGCTCCGGCGGCGCCGGAAGGCTCCGGCACGCAGCAGGCCGTGTTCGTCGTCAAGGACTCGCCCGAGACGACGCTCGTCGTGATCGGCTCGAGCCTGATGCTGTCGAACAACCTGATCGAGTCCGGCATGGGCAACTACGAGTTCTTCGCGAGCCTCGTCGAGCGCATGACGACGGGCGGCGAACTCTCGGAGATCCGCAACAAGCTGATCGACGTCCCAGCGGTACGCGCGGACTACACGACGGGTCAGAAGAACGCGTTCAAGTACGTCGGCATGCTCGGCGTGCCCGCGATCGTGCTCGTCATCGGGATCATGGTCTACGTCGTGTCGAAGGCGAAGAGCGGGAGGGCGTCGTGAGCAAACTCAACATCGTGCTGCTGATCGCGTTGGTCGCGCAGGGCGCGTTGCTCGCGGTCGATCGGTTCGGGTCGAGCGAGGGCTCGCGGCCGCGCTACACCGTCGCCGGCGACCGGTTGTTCCCCGACGCGAAGCCCG
>JAEUIB010000596.1 GCA_016795255.1 Planctomycetota bacterium | reverse complement strand
GGCGAGCTACCGGTTGCTCGAAGCCGCCGGCGAAGAAGGACTCGTCCACGTGCTGTCGAACCTCGCGGACGCGCTCGCGTTCGCGAACCGACTGGAGGACGCGGAGCCTACCGCTCGCGAAGCGGTCCAGCGCGCGCTCGTCACGCTCGGACCAGAACATCGCGTGACGGCGCGGGCGCGCGCGGTCCTCGCCGACGTGCTGCGGCGGACCGATCGGGCCGCGGAGGCGCGCGTGCTCTACGAAGTGTCGTTGGCGACGACGCAGGGCGTGGCCGGACTCGAACGGTCGCACGCGATGACGCAGTCCGCGTACGGCATGTGTCTGCTCGATCTGCACGAGCACGACGCGGCCGCGACGCAACTCCGAGCCGCCGCGGACTTCCTCGATCCGCCGACGGGCCCGCCGACCGGTGAGGGTGTGACGGCGCGCATCACGCTCGCGCGAGCGCTGCACGAGCGCGGCGAGGAAGCGGACGCGCTGATCCAGATCGAGCGCGCGCTCGTCGCGCTGGATCCCGACACGAACCCGACCGATCCGATGGTCGTGCTGGCGAAGGAACTCCGCGACGCGATCGTCGCCGCGGATCGCTGAGCCCGTAGGGACGCCGGAACGGAAGCGGGGTCGGAACCGGACTCCGTCCGATTCCGACCCCGCGTGCTCGTCGTCCGATCCCTGGCGCTCGACGTCCGGTGCCAGGATTCGGTCGTCGGCGATCACTCGATGCGGAGTTCGATCGCCGGCGTCGACTCGTAGGTCGCAGGCGCGGTCGCGTCGGGCACGAACACCTGCATCCAGAGCGTCGCCGTCGGCAGTCCCGGCGGCAGTGTCGCCGGGATCGAGAATCCGCCGGTGCCCGGACCGACTCCGCCGGTCGGCAGCGACAGCGTCAGCGGCAACAGCCCGCCGACGCGCAGCACGCAGCCGGCCGACAGCATCGTCGTCGCGGGCGTCGTCCCGAACAGCATCAGCGCGGAGGCGTTCGGCGTCGCGTTCGACAGCGTCAGCGTGATCGCCGCGTTCGACGTCGGGCAACCGGTCCACGTGAGTTGCGGCAGGTTCCCGGCCGCATCCGGGCAGCCGAAGCCATGCGGCTTCGCGAATCCCTTGCAGACCGCCGTCGTGACCTGGACCGTCACCGTCGCGAGATTCGAATCGGTGAACGGATCGCGCGCCGCGAACTTGAACGTAGCCGGGCCGACGTAGCCGGTCTCCGGGAAGTACGTCGCCGACGCGCCCGACAGCGCGACGCTGCCGTGCTCGGGTTGCTCGACGATGCGATAGGTCAGCGCGTGTCCGTTGGCGTCCGTTCCCGTCAGCGGGACGACGAGCGTCTGATCGGCCGGCGTCGACACCGATTTGTTCGTGACGACCGGCGGCGTGTTGTTGATCGCGTCGTCGCTGCTCGGACCGTTGTGGCAGTCGAAGCACCCGATGCGGAACCCGCGCCAGAACGTCTTCGTGCCGTACTTCGTGCTCAGCGTGCGATCGGCCTGCGCGTACGACAGCACGGTGCCCTTCGAGTCCGAGCCGTGGCACGCGCGGCACTGCGTCGAGCCGCCGACCTCGACCGCGTCACCGTGCTGGCCGACCCAGTTCTGACCGATCGTGTGCATGCCGTGCGGGCCGCCGGTGGTCGTGCTCGGCATCGTGAGATGGCACGCCGTGCATTCCGACACGACGCCGATGTGTCCCTGCATCTGCTGGCTCTGGACGTTGTCGTTCGGGTGCAGCGCCGGATACTCCGCGTGCGGAGAACCGTGGCACGCCGAGCACTGCAGTCCGCCGTGACCCGCCGAGAAGCGATAGAGGTCGAAGCCCGGCGCCGGCACGTTCGCATTCGTCGCGAACGTCGAGTTCGCAGGGACGTGCGGGTTGCCGTTCTGATCGAAGACCGACGTGAACCGGATCGCGCCGGAGTTCTGCGTCGCGGTGCCGGTATGGCATTCCTGGCACGCGGGCTCTTCGAGCCAAGGAGTCCGGGTCGGATCCGCGACCGCCGTCATGTCGCCGTGGCAGCTCTGGCACTGCATCGACAACGTGCCGTCCTGCGCGACGGCTTTGCCCATCGCGCCGCGGAGGCAGCGCGTCTCCGACCCGGGGTGACACGTGTAGCAGGACGCGCGGTTCGTCGAGTCGTCGAGCGTGAGGCCCGTCGAATCGAGCACGTCCGCATGCAGACCATGCAGCGCGGACGTCAGCATCGAGATGCCGGCGATCCCGGTGCCGGGCAGCGCGTTCGACGCGTGGCACGCCGCGCACAGGATCGCCTTGCCGGTGGTCTGGACCGTCGCGAGCAAACCGGCGGCCTCGTAGCCCTTTTGCGCCAGCGCGCTCGCGTACTGCGGGTTGCCGGCGTTGCGCTCGTCGTGCAGGCGCAGGATGTTCAGGCGCCAGTCGTTGACGACGCTGCCGTCGAACAGCCAGCCGCTCTCCGGCATCGCGAACGGGCTGCTGCCCGACGCGTGGCAGCGTGCGCAGTCCATCTCGTCCGACACCGGCGCGACGTTGACCGTCGAGCCCAGCACGGCGCCGGTGACTGGATCGCGTGCGACCGTCTTCAGCATGGGGTACGGGTTCTTCGCGCCCGTGTCGTCGTACGGCGTGATCGGGATGCCCTCGGCGTGGAACCAATTCATGCCGGCGGTGAACGGAACGGGCTTCGGCGTGTTCGCGGCTCCCGGCATCGAGAAGCCGGCGAGTCCGGAGTCGACCGGCAGGCTCACGCCGAACAGCGACGGCAGATACGTCCAGAAGTCGGTCTTGCCCGCGGACGTCGTGTTGATCGAGCCGGTCGGATCGGGAGTCGCCTCGTAGGTCAGCGTGATGACGCCGGGTCCGCGGACGAGCTTGCCGTCGACGACGACCTGCGTGTTGAACGTGTTGAACGGCGGCAGCAGCGAGAACACCTGGTACCCCGGATCCATGCAGTGCATGCCGAGGTCGTTCCACGAGATGACGCGGACCTTCGTCGGTGCGGACCAAACCGTCGACGACACGAGCGACGCGACCACGAGCGCTGCCGTGCGCATCGTGGAGCGTGTGAAAGCGGGCGAGAGGGACATGGGGAACTCCCTGAACGGACGTGACGGGGGCCGTCGAACGAGCGACGTCGTCCTTCGGCCACGGGGCCGAGCGAGGACTCCGACGCCCGTCGTAACCGGAATGTTGCACGGAAGAGGATGAAAGATCCGTCACCTCGAAAACTCGCGCGAATCGGCCAATACGCCACACCGAGCTCAATACGCGATGGGTCGGTGCGGATTTCGCGGAGTGGGTCCGATCTCGCAACCGGGACGCGTCGTCCGTACCACAGCGCGTGATTCGACCCGGTGCCTGGAGGGCCTCTCATGCGGCGAGCTTCGATCGTGGTGGCTGCGTTCGTGGCGGTGGTCGCGAGCTCGCTCGCACGGGACGAACCCACGCGCGTTCCGATGCGACCCGCGGACGTCTTCCAACTGGAGGCCGCGTACGACCCGCGCATCTCCCCCGACGGCGAGCACGTCGTCTACGTGCGCCACTCCGCGAGCGCGAAGGACGACCGTTGGCACGACGAGTTGTGGTGCATCGACACGCGGACCGGAGCGCAGCGGCCGCTGACGTCGGGTCCGCGGCACGACGCGATGCCGCGCTGGTCGCCGGACGGGACGCGGATCGCGTACGTCTCGCTCGACGACGGCTCGCCGCAGATCTGGGTGCGTTGGCTCGATCGCGGCGAGACCGCGCGCGTCACGAACATCGACGAAGCGCCGCAGAGCATGGCGTGGTCGCCCGACGGCTCCTCGCTGGCGTTCACCGCGTTCGTCGAGTCCGACGCCGCGCCCTTCGTCCAGATGCCCGCCGCGCCCGATGGAGCGACGTGGTCGCCGGCGGCCAGCGTCGTGACGCAGGTGAAGTACCGCGCCGA
>JAEUIB010000556.1 GCA_016795255.1 Planctomycetota bacterium | reverse complement strand
GCGCCGCGGCGCACGCTCGACGCGGGCGGGGGGATCGTGCTGCCGGGCTTCGTCGACGCCCACACCCATCCGGTGTTCGCGGCGACGCGCGAGCGCGAGTTCGACCTGCGGTTGCGCGGTCGCACGTACCAGGACATCACCGCGGCGGGCGGCGGCATATTCTCGTCGGTGCGCAGCCTCCGCGCCGCGCCGACGGAGACGTTGGAAGCGGGCGTCCGAGCTCACTTCGAACGCTTCCTCGACGGCGGCACGACGACGATCGAGGCCAAGTCGGGTTACGGCCTGAACCTCGACGACGAGCTGCGGTCGCTCGAGATCCTGCGCCGGGTCGCCGACCGGCATCCGTTGGAAGTGTCGTCGACGTTCCTCGGTGCGCATCAGATGCCCGAGGAGTTCAAGACCCGCCGTCCCGAGTACGTCGCGTTCCTGCGCGAGCACGCGCTGCCCGAGGTGAAGCGCCGCGGCCTCGCGGGTGCGTGCGACGTGTTCTGCGACGACGGTGCGTTCACGCTGGACGAGGCGCGGGCGGTGCTGGTCGCCGCGCGCGACCAGGGCTTCCAACTGCGCGTCCACGCCGACGAGCTCGCGCAAATCGGCGCGTCGGCCCTCGCGGCCGAGCTCGACGCACTGTCGGCCGATCACCTGTGCAAGGCGACGCCGGACGCGATCCGCGCGTTGGCGCGCTCGAGCACCACCGCGGTGTTGTTGCCCGCGACCGTGCTGTCGCTCGGCGTGAAGGCGATCCCTCCCGCGCGCGCGCTGATCGAAGCGGGGGTCCCGGTCGCGATCGCGACCGACTTCAACCCCGGGACGTCGTACACGACGTCGATGCCGCTCGCGATCGCGCTCGCCTGCTGCCTGCTGCGACTGACCGTCGCGGAATCGATCGCGGCCGCGACCGTCAACGCCGCGTATTCGTTGCGGCTGCACGACCGCATCGGCCGGCTCGAGCCGGGCATGCAGGCCGATCTGGTGGTGCTCGATCGACCGTCCCATCTGTTCCTCGGCTACGAGTTGGGCTCGTCCGCCGTGCGCGCCGTGGTCAAGGCCGGCCGGATCGTCCGCGAAGCCGTGGGAGCCCGCTGAACCGGCGGCCCACCGGCGTGGCTCGTGTCGTCGTCGCCCTTCTGGAGATCCCCGTGAGTGAAATCGTCGAGTGCGTCCCGAACTTCTCCGAAGGGCGTCGCCCCGAGGTCGTCCGCCAGATCGTCGACGCCATTCGTGGCGTCGCGGGCGTCACGCTGCTCGGCGAGGAGATGGACGCGGACCACAACCGCAGCGTCGTCACGTTCGTCGGGACGCGCGCGCCGGTCGAGGCCGCTGCGTTCGCCGGCGTGAAGGTCGCCGCGCGGCTGATCGACCTCAATCACCACCAGGGCCAGCACAAGCGCATGGGCGCGTGCGACGTGCTGCCGTTCGTCCCGGTGCGAGGCATCGACCTCGACGGTTGCGCCGCGATGGCGCGGTCGACCGGCGAGCGCATCGGTCGCGAACTCGGCGTCCCGGTCTACCTCTACGAGCACGCGGCGACGCGGCCCGAGCGGCGCAACCTGGCCGACATCCGCGCGCCGGAGTTCGAAGGACTGAAGGACCTGATCGGCAAGGATCCGGAGCGCGTGCCGGACTTCGGGCCGAACGCGATCCACCCGACGGCGGGCTGCATGGCGGTCGGCGCGCGCTTCTTCCTCGTCGCCTACAACATCAACCTCGCGACGCGCGACCTGAAGCTCGCGAAGGCGATCGCGAAGAACATCCGCGAGAAGGACGGCGGCTTCCGCTGCGTGAAGGCGATGGGCTTCGACCTCGCCGAGCGCGGGCTGGTGCAGGTGTCGATGAACCTCACCAACTACACGGTGACGCCGATTCGCACCGTGTACGATGCCGTCGCTTCGCAAGCCGCCGCCGCGGGAGTCGACGTCGAAGAGAGCGAACTCGTCGGTCTTGCGCCGCGTGCCGCCCTCGACGAATCCACCGCGAAACACGTCCGGCTGCGAGGATTCGACGCGCGCAAGCAGATCATCGAATCGCTGCTCGGACTGGAGTGAAGACGCATGCGACTCTCCCTCGCCGCCGTCGTCGCAGCCGTCCTGTTCGGAGGTCCCGCGTCCGCGCAGGATCCGAGCGAGGACCTGTGCCCCGACTGCCACACGACCGGGCGCATCGAGGTCGAGATCAAGCCGCAGGAGACCGAGTTCGAGCGGGACTGCCGCAAATGCTCCGAGCAGATGCGAGCCCACCCGGAATCCCTCGGCCTGCCGTGGATCCCGTGCGCGAAGTGCCGTACGCCGTCGGTGCAGGCGAAGGCGCAGCGCGAGTTCGACGGTGAGTTCGGCAAGCGCAAGGCGTGGCTCGACGCCCGCGTGGCCGAAGTCGACGCGCGCACGAAGACCGAACCGGTCCACATCGAGACCGAGCACTTCGTGCTGACGTGGGACGTCCCGAAGCTGCAAGTCGGCCGCGTCTACTACGACAAGCACAAGGCGGCCCACATGTACGCGGACCGGCTCGAGCTGCTGCTGCGCCAGACGCACGCGCTGCTCGGGATCTCGGAGTCCGAGACGAACCGCACGCAGCACCGCGTCGTGATCCTCGAGCGTCAAACGCATTGGAAGCTGATCGCGCCGCTGATGACGAATCAGGGCGGAGGCGGCGGCAACGGGACCTCGCTGATCGGCACCGGCGCGTACGCGGCGAATCCCACGGGTGCGACGGGCTCGTGCCACATCATGTGGGTCGACAAGAAGGAGATCCCCGACGACTTCGCGCTGTACCAGACGCTGACGCACCGCGTGAGCCATCACCTCGCGAACGACGTGCGGGATCACAAGTGGTGGCTGTTCCAGCGCTACGGCTGGGTCTACGAAGGCCTGTCCTTCTACATGGAGATCCGCAACTTCGGCCCGCCCCGCGTCCGCTGCGGCCGGGAAGCCGGGATGTTCGAGCACTGGAAGGGCAAGAACTGGGAGAAGAACGTCAAGGCCGCGGTGCTGGAGAACGAGTACCCGTCGTTCCAGGAGATCCTGCAGAAGTCCGTCGAGGACCTGAACTCACGCGACGTTCAGTTCGCGTGGTCGTGGATCGATTACCTGATGTGGTACGACCCGACCCGCATGGACGAGATGCTCGGGCTGATGAAGGGCGAACGCCAACTCGCGACGCGCGACGCGTTGAAGGAGGCGTACGACCTGACGGTCCCGCAATTCGTCGAGGGCTGGATCGAGTTCGTGAAGAGCGAGTACTCGCTGAAACCGAGGGAAGGCGCCTATGCGCGCGTTCCCCGCGGTCGCGACAAGAACCCAGACGAAGGACTGCGGCCGACGGTCAAGCCGCAGTGAACCCGTGATCGCGTCGCCGCGACGCTCGTCGGTCAGTACTGCGCGGCCGGCGGCTTCTGCAGGCCGAACTTCTTGACCTTCATGTAGATCGACGCCCGGGAGATCCCGAGGCGCTTCGCGGCCTCTTCCTTGCTCCAGTTCGTCTGGCGCAGCGCGAGTTCGATCGCGTCGCGCTCGAGCTCGGCGACCGGCTTCAGGAACTTCACGGCGCCGACGCCTTCCAGCGCGAGTCCGTCCTTGTGCGAGGGGCGGATCGTCTTGGTGTCGCCGGAGCTGGCTCCGCCCTTCGCGAACAGCCGGGCCGCGAGCGTCACGTAGACGACGGCGAACGCGACGTCGCGGCTGCCGGCGACGATCGACTGGTCGGAGTCGACGATCACCGCGCCCGCGAGTTGGTCCTTCACGACGAACGGGAACGCGATGCTGCGTCCGACGATCTCCGGCGCCAACGCCGCGACTTCACGACGCGGATCCTGCAGCGCGCGAACGGCGGCGATCGCGAGCCGTGCACCGCGCTTGCGCGGATCCTGCGGCGCGTCGGCGCGCGGAGCTTCGCCGTGCGCCGCTTCCGCGGCCAGCGTGTCGCCGTCCATCAGCACGGTGTACGCGCGCTGACCGATGCCGATCTCGAGCGCGCCCCGCGTGATCTCGTCCACGAAGACCTGACGATCCGTGCGCTCCCCGAGGTTGCGGGTGACCCGCAACAGGCGCTCGGCCCAATCGGGAGAGCCTGCGTTCTGCCGTTCCATCGGCTTCCGTCTTCCTCACGGCGACCCGAAGATCGGCAAGGTGGCCCCGCCATGAGCCGCCCGCCGAAACCATTCCTACGGCGGCCACCATACGCTCCCCCTCCGGTGACTTGAAGCACCGGTTCCAACCGCTCTTTCGACTTCCCATCCGTGCGATGGAACGCGCGGAACCCGGGTCAGCGGGGGCGCGAACCGGCGATCCGATCGAGTTCGGCCGCCAACTCGCCCTTGGCATCGAGCTCGATCCATCGGCCGATGTCGGGCCATTCGAGCTGCGGGCGCGCGGAGTTGCCGCGCACCGGGAACGCCACGGACTCGAGGCGAGCTCGGTGCCGTTCGAACAGGTCTTGCGGCAGCAATGACCGCGCGCCGACGCGGTAGTCGTAGTTGCCGGCCCAGTCCACCGAACCTTCGATCACGAGTTCCGGCCGCTGCGGCAACGCGACGACCGAGCGCGTCGCGACTCGCGCGTTGTCGATCCGGACCTCGGCGGTGATCCCATCGATGCGGATGCCGTCGCCCGCAGCGGAGTCGGTCGCCACGCGAGCGAGCAGGTCCGACCCGGTCAGCGTGCCGGCGCTCCACGTCATCGTTCCGCCCCCGGTCGCATTGCGCGCCAGCGAGCGCAACCCGTACCCGGTCCCGGTCACCGCGATCGAGCCCGACAACCGCGGGGACCCCTTCACGCGATACGGCCCGCCCTTCGTCGCGAAGACCGGGCAGATCTGGCCGGACCACTCGCTCGCGTGGCCGCCGAGCGCCAGGTCCTCGCCGTCGAACGTGAACTGCATGTCCGCGTCGCCGCCGTCCTTCAGCGTGATCGACCCGCCCGCACGGAAGCGACCGCCGTGGACGAGCCCCTCGCAACGGTCGATCGTGATCACGCCGGCGTCGAGCCGCGCGGCGATCCCGAGCTTCTCGAACGTGTCGTCGCGGATCACCGCGCCGGGAGCGTCGACGAGCACCGAACCGCTCCACGTCGAGCGACTCGCGGTCGGGTCGATCTCCGCGGTGACCTTCGCCGTGAACGGCGTGCCGCGGAAGAAGTAGTCGTCGAGGACGAAGTTGCCGTCGCGCGGCGAGAACTGCAGCGCGAGGTCCGACGACGCCACGTCGAGTCCGAGCGTCGATCGCGAACCGCGCCGCGACCACGTCGCGGTCGCGTCGAACTCGCCGCCACCGTCCCAGAACGTGCCGAACTCCCATTGGGCGATGAAGCCCTCGACCGGCTCCCAATCTCCGACCCAACGCACGGCGCCGTCGCAGTCGTCGGGACCGCGCCAATCGAGTCGGCCGGTCAGCGTGCCGCCGCGGGTTTCGAGCTTCGCGTCGTCCAAGCGGAACGTGCCGTTGCCGGCGTCGACGCGCGCGACGGCTTCGAGCGCCGTCGCCGGCCCATCGAACGCCATCCCCCCGGTGACGACGAACGCCGCGCGTTCGCCGCGCGCGACGACGCGATACGCGTCGTTCGGCGCCGGTTCGACGCTGACCTCGACGTAACCCGTACCGCCGCGGAACGGCAGGACCGATCCGAGCAGCGGGGCGCCGCGCCGGGCGAGCATGTCGAAATTGACGGCCGCGCGGCCGGTCAGCGGCGTGGTCGCGCCTTCGGCGATCGCGCCGTCCGCGCTGATCTCGACGAACGAGCTGCGGAACGCGAAGCGCTCGAACGAGACGCTGCGCTGCGGCGGATCGAGCGTGACGCGGCCTTCGAACGACAGTTGCGGATCGGCGATCTCGCCGGGCGCGAGCGTGACCGGGACTCCGACGTCGGCCAGCCACGAGCTCGGCACCGCCAAGCCGCGCACCTGTCCAGCACCGTCGAACTCGACGAATCCGTCGGGCGCGCGCCGTGCGGAGAAATCGAATGCGCAGTTCCCGGCGAGGCGGGCGCCCGACGGCAGCCATGGCCGCAGCAGCGGTTCGAGTTCGCCGAGGTCGAACCCGTGCGCCTCGACGTGGGCGACTCGCGTGCCGTCGTCGGTCACGTCCCGCTCGAGGACGAGGCGGCCGACGCCGTGTTCTCCGGCGACTCGCGCGCGCAACGTCGCGCGTCGCGCGTCGATCGTCGCTTCGATGCCGTCCGCGTCCAACCGCGTGTCCGTCGCGCGGTCCTCGATGCGCGCGCTGCCGCCGCGAACGACGAGCCGCATCGAACCGGAACCCGGCCATTCGGGATGGCGGGCGCGCCAGTGTTCGAGATTCGTCGAGCCGCCGGGGGCTCGGACCACCTGCAACGCCGGGCGCTCGAGGCGCACCTCGCGGGGGACGGTCAGGGTCAGGAGTTCGGCGAACGACGCATCGAGCTCCGCCGTCGCGGCGCCGAACAGGGGCACGTCGCCGAACCCGTCGGCGCTCGCCACCGCGAAGCCGCGCAGGACCTGCGGCCCGCGCCAGCCGAGCGACGCGTCGTCGATCCCCACGCTGAACCCCAAGCGGGAAGCGAGGATGCGTTCGAGCACGGGACGCGCGGGCGGCGTGCCGAGCAAGTACGGCGCGGCGCCGACGAGGAGCGCGCAGGCCAGTCCCACCCCGGCCACGAGACGACGACGGTTCGATCGAGCGGTCAAGGCGGCCTCGGTTCGGAGCAGTTTCGGCCCGTCATGCGCAGGGCGAGCCATCATGCGCGGTGAAGAGAAGCGTTCAACCCCGGGCAGGGTCCGGATACCGAGGTATAGTTCGGCCGCTGCTCCGGTCACGGTGCGGCGGGGTGGACGGAACTGGGGACATTGACCGCGGTCGCTGCTGCGGGATCGGGATCGACATGCATCGTTCCTCACGAGCGTTCGTTCTGGGCATCGTCGTGTTGTCGATCGGCTCCGTGGCGCCGCATGCGCGCGCGACCGAGTGGCGCGTCGCAGGTGGGGCGCGGACCAACGGCTCGATCGCGCTGCCCGGCGAAGTCGACCGCATCCGCATCACCGCGATCGCCGGCATGTCGCTGTCGATCACGGTCACCGGATCGAACGGCTTCGTGCCCGGCGTGGCGCTGAAGAACGACGTCGCGCCGCTCGACATCGCGCCGTTCGCGAAGGGCATCGGGACCCCGAAGGTCGTGATCTCGAACTTCCCGATCGCGACGAACATGGTCCTCGCGCTCGAGATCATCGGGCCGGGCGACACCATCGGGAACTACGCGGTCGTCACGAAGCGCAAGTTCGCGAAGGGCGTCACGTCGATCAAGTCGATGGTCACGCCGCCCGCGAACTTCGTCGCGACGCAGACGTTCGACGCGCTCGACGACGCGCGCCTCACGTTCACGCTGGCCCCGGTCCCGGGTTCGCCGATGTCGATCGGCGCGGTGCGGTTGGTCGGTCCGCTCGGTCCGATCGACATCACCGCGTTCGTGAAGTCGAAGGGCGCGAAGCGTTCGGCCAAGAACATCCCGCTGCCCGACGCCGGCGCGTATCGCGTCGAGTTCGACAACATCGGAGCCGCGGGGTCCGCCGCGATCGCGCTGAAAGTCGCGCCGCCGAAGGTCGGGAAGAAGAAGCTGCTGGAGCCGGTCGTCGTCGGAACGGCCTGCGGGGACGGCACGGGCTCGTGCCTGCAATCGGCCGCGATCGGGTTCGTCGCGGACACCACCGAGAACGGGTCGACCGTCGTGCTGCCGCTCGCGACCACCTGGCGCGTCCTCGACCCGGTGAAGCTGCGGTCGGCATCGTCGATCGAGGTGCAGTTCCCCGACCCGCTCGTCCCGACCCAGCTCCGCACGCGAACGTTCGCCGTGACGTCGATCGAACGGACCGCGACGGCGTTCGTCGTCCAACTCGAACGTCAGATCCCGAGCACCGCGCCCTCGCCGTTCACCGCGCTGACGCTGCCCCCGGTCAAGCTGCGCACGCCGGCCGGCGCGTTGTGGAACGCCGGCGACACGTCCGTCGTGACCGAGGTCCTCGACTTCCCGGTCCCCGCCGACGCCGGCGTACCGCTGCCGCATTTCCTGCTGGCGTGGCGACCGTTCGTGCCGACGGCGATCGGGCGATTCTCTTCGCAGATCTACTCGGCCGGGCCGGCGATGGTGTCCGCCGCGGCGTTGTCCGAGGTCGCGCGCGCGGCCGAATTCACGACGCTGCTCGCGAACCAGGTCGCGGCGGGCGCGCTGACGTCGGGCCAGCGTGACGCCCTGCAGTTCGTGTTCGACAACGGTTCGATCACCGGCTTCGACGCGACGGGCATCGACGGACTCGACGACTTCTTCACGTTCGCGGCGACGGACCTGAAGGTCATCGCGCCGACCGCCGCGCTGCGCGGCGCCGTGCTCGCGTGCTACGCGACCCCGTGCCGCGAAGCGATCTTCGCGGTGCTCGGCCGCAACGAAGCGAACGCGCCGTACGGATCGATCGTGTTCGGCAACACCGGAGCCGGTGAGAAGGTCCAGGCCGTCCCGTTCAACGGCGTCATGAACCTGTTGTTCGACCAGACGTTCTGCGGCGGCACGCCGATGCCGTACCTCGCGAGTCGCGTCGCGGAGAAGGTGCTGCAGCAGGACGCTTCCGACAGCAAGATCGAGCGCGTGATCGCGAACGCCGCCGGTGGATTGACGCTCGCGCACCTGCTGCGGGTGCAGCCCGCCGCCGCGTCGACGCTCGACGCGTTCGTGCGCCTCGAGAACACCGACCTGCTGGCGTTCATGAACTCGGGTTCGGCGACGAATCGCGTCGGTGTCCACGAGGCGCCGCAATTGATCTCGCCGCCGCAGGTGTTCATGCGCGGCGACGCGGGCGCGGAAGCGATCGACTCGTTCGACACGTGGCTGCGACTGCAGTTCCCGGGCCTGGTCGAGACGTCGGTCGCGGCGTCGAACCCGACGCTCCAGGCCTACGTGTCGGCGCTGACCGGCCAAGCCGTGTCCGGCGTCCACTTCGACGCGACGACGGTCGACCTGATCGAGCAGAACATCGTGTCGACGCTGTCCGCCGACGGCTTGCTGCCGGTGCTGACGGCGCTGCAGCTCGATCTGCCGGACGAACCGTCGATCCCGTGACCGTTCGGGCTCCGGCCCGCAGGTCGTGGAACGAGCGGGGGTCGGACCCATCGGGTCCGACCCCCGTTTCGTTCACGGACTCGATCCGTCACGCCGCGCGGACGTAGCG
>JAEUIB010000548.1 GCA_016795255.1 Planctomycetota bacterium | reverse complement strand
AGCGAGCCGACGACCGGATCGAGGTCGCCGTCGTCGTCGTAGTCGACGAACACGACTTCGTTGTCGTCGTCACCGTTCGTGCCGGTGATCGTCGCCGAGCTGCCCGTGAACGTCAGGGCCGACGTCTCGACCAAGTTGTTCTTGGCCGTGCCCTCCGTGAAGCCGCTCAGTGAGATGTAGAAGCCGTCGATGTCGGTGTCGCCGTCGAGGTCGGCCCAGTCGGTCTCGTAGATCGACGACGAACCGGCCGGCAGCGTCGACGTGCTGAGCGTGAACGAACCCGAACCGTTGTTCGTGTAGAGGTTCTGGTTCACCGAGCGGCCGTCGAGGACGACGTCGAGGTCGAAGTCGCTGTCGATGTCGACGAACGTGGCGTTCATCTGCGAGGTCTTGCCGCCGTTCGGCACCTGGGTGGCGGTGACGTCGGTGAACGTGCCGGAGCCGTTGTTCAGCCACAGCTGGAGCTTGCCGCCCGTGCCGGTCAAGTTCGTGCCGCCATGGTGCGCGAGCGTGACGTCGAGGTCGCCGTCGTTGTCGACGTCACCTGCACCCGCCGAGAAGCTGTTCAGGTTGATCGTCGGGATGTTCGTCGCCGTCGCGTCGGTGAAGAAGCCGGTGCCGTTGTTCAGGTACAGGCGGGGCTGCTTGTTGTAGCCCTGGACGAACAACAGGTCCTCGTCGCCGTCGTCCTCGACGTCGAACGCGATGACGCCCTTGGCGTTCATCACGATGTTCGGCAGGCGCGTCGCAGTCTCGTCGACGAACGCCGGATTGCCCGACACGACGCCGGTGTTGGTCAAGAAGGTCGGCAGCCGCGCGGTTCCGGCAGTGTTGAACCCGTCACCGTTCGCGAACACGACTTCGAGGTCGCCGTCGCCGTCGGCGTCGAACGCCACAAGGCCTTCGGTCCAGACCACGGGGCCAGGTACCGCGCCGACTTGGTTCTGGAACTGCTGCGCGAACACGGGACCGCACGAAAGCACGCTGACCAGCGCGACGCGCCAGCCGAACACGGGTCGGGTCATGGATTCCTCGTCAAAGGGTTCAGGGGGAATCGGAGAGATGCGAGCGAACGACCCCTGGGTGGGGCCGAGCCACGGAGAGATTTGGGCGGTGGAAAGTAACCCACGGATCAGGGGTTGGGCAACATCCGCAGTACAAATCGTGGAGAGACCGACCAGACGTCCCTACCGTCCCGGACCAGGTTGCCGAACGCCATCCCCAGTCGGTCCCGCGCCAGCGCCCCCGGCGGCGAGAAGACCTCGAGCGCCACGCCATCGGCGGCTCGGAACGCGTAAAGGGCCTTCGTGGTCGGCATCAGGATGGTGTCGTCGACGACCATCGGGCGCCCGGCGGTCCGCTCCTCGACCTCGAGTTCGGCCGTGCTCCACAGCGTGACGCCGTCGAGGTTCGTCGCGCACAGCGCGATCGCGTCCCGCAACGGTCCGACCACGGCGCGCCGCAGGAAGTACAGCGTCTCGGACGACGGGTCGGCGCCGACCAGGACGTCCCGATCCGCCTTGAACGCCGGCTCGTTCAGGACCAGGTACCCCTCGCGCGAGGGCTCGCGCGCGAGCACGTACGCGAACCGCGCGTCCTCCGGCGTCACGACGAGCTTCGAGCCGACGAGGACCGGGCGGCCGTGCGCCCACCCACCGGTGTCGAAGTAGCGATCGCGCTGGAACGAGTCGTCCTGCGGGTCGATGCGGTTCGTCTTGTACGCCCAGCGGATCGTGCCGGTCAGCGCGTCGAGGCTGGCGACGACTCCGAGGTTCGTCACGCAGTACGCGTCCCCGCCGCCGACGAGGATCGGCGCCGGGCGGACGCGCTGCTCGGTGCTCATCTGATTGCGGCCGGCGTAGCGCGCGATCGCCGTCGCCGACGCGACGAACCGCTGCCATCGCAGCGCGCCGCTCCGGCGGTCGAACGCGAACACCGCGCACTCGGTGACGCTCGACAGCCGGGACGCGCTGACGACGACGAGTTCGCCGTACACCGCCGGCGGGCCTTCGAACACGAAGCCGGCGTACGCGGCGAGTTCGGGCGTCGCATCGACGTCGACGCGCCACGCGACCGACAGGTCGGGGCGCAGCGCGAACAGATACGAATGCGTCGGCGCCGGATCGGCGAACGCCAGCGCGCGTCGCGTGACGGTCAGGTAGGCGTGCGTGCCGTCGGTGACGGGTTCCAACGAGCGATCGGCGATCTCCTCGGTCTCCGGATCGAAGCCCGGTCCGATGAGATCGGTGTAGTCGGCTCGCGCCGGCGTCTCGCGTCCGTTCACGTCCAGCGCGAACACGCTCTCCTGCCCCGGCACGACGATGCGGTCGGCGATGCGCACCAGACCGCTGCTCGGGAACTCGGGCGGGCGCGCGCCCCGCGGATCGTCGTCGCCGTCGCGTCGCAGGAAGCGCAGCGGGACCTGGACGAAGATCTGCGGGCTCCGTCCGGTCAGCGAGAACGGCTCGGGCTTACGGGCGTTTTCGAGCAGCAGGTCGAGTTGCGCTCCCAGCGTCGACGGCGCGCCGGCGACCTGGATCGGTTCGGCGTCCCGCGCCGCCACGTCCGCGCGCAGCCGCGCGACGCCGACGACGTCGTCGTTCGCTTCGAGGGCTCGCGCATGCATCAAGACATCGGCGGTCGACGCGGCGCCGCGGGCGGCCAGTGCTTGCGTCGCGCGCAGCGCCTGCGCGCCGTCGCCGCGTTCGAGCGACAACGCGGCCGCGAGTCGCAACGCCGTGCTCGCCGCCGGCGTGATCGGATAGCGGCGCGCGACGTCGAACAACGCGGCGACGTCGAGCGCCGCGCGAGCGGCCGCGACCGCGGCGTTCGCGCGGTCGGCGAAACGATCGCAGTAGCGCTGCCGCGCCGCGTCGGGCAGCGCCGCGAGCCGGCGCGCGACGGCTTCGCTGCCGGACAGGTACGTGCGCGCGCGGAAGTTGACGAGCGCCGACGTGCCGTCCGCCGCGACGTCGCCGCGATCGAGCACGCGCTGCCACGCCGAGAACGCCGCGCTCTCGTCGCCGCTCTCCAGCTTCAGGTCGCCGGCGAACAGATCGCCCTCGGTCTCGTCGGACGTGCGCACGAACGCCGAGTTCGAGTAGCGCACGTCCTCACGGACGAGCACCTGGGCGCTCGCATCGCGTGCGGCCGTTGCGGCCGTCGCGCACGCGACGACGAGGACGGTTGCGAATCGGATCGGACGCACGTCGGGACCGCGAGGAATCGTCAGCGCGACGAACGGGGGGACGTGTTGGGCGAGCTGTTCTGGTGATTCTCGGGCGACACGAAGCGCCGCTGCAGTTCGCGTTCGAGCACCGCGGCGTCGCGATCGCGCAGAGCTTCGCGGAGCGCGCGCTGGCGCTCGGCTTCGTCCATCAGCCGATCGAGCTGCTCGTGTTCGACGCGATAGCGCTGCTGCAGTTCGTTCCCGCGTCGTGCCGCGGGCAACGCGCTGTGGAACAGGATGAAGACGGCTGCCGCGAGCAGCACGAACAGCACGGAATAGCGCTTGAGCAGCACGACCACGGCACGTCTCCGAAGCCCGATCGCGCCCATTCAAGGAACCGGCGCGGCCGACTCAAGCACGGAGTTGCATCGACGTCGCGTCCCGGGGTGGGTGGCGACGACTCAGAGGCCGTGAACCTGGTGAGGCCGAGAACGCGAATCAATCGGATTGATTCACGTTCTCTCCGCGAAACGCGCCGTTGCGGGCGATCAGCGCTTCGACTTCGCGGCCTTGCGCGGCGCGGCGGACGCCGGACGCCAGCGGGCGAGGAAGCTCGGACCGGCGTACAGCGCGCTTTGGCCCAACTGCTCCTCGATCCGCAGCAGCTGGTTGTACTTGCAGACTCGATCGGTCCGGCACAGCGAGCCGGTCTTGATCTGACCCGCACCGGTCGCGACCGCGAGGTCGGCGATCGTCGTGTCCTCGGTCTCGCCCGAGCGGTGCGAGACGACGCACGCGTAGTTCGCGGCGGTCGCCATCCGCATGGTCTCGAACGTCTCCGACAAGCTGCCGATCTGGTTGATCTTGACCAGGACCGCGTTCGCCAATCCGTCGCGGATGCCCATCCGCAGGCGTTCGACGTTGGTCACGAACAGGTCGTCGCCGACCAGCTGGACCTTCTTGCCGAGGCGCTCGGTCAGGATCTTCCAACCGGCGAAGTCGTCCTCACCGAGGCCGTCCTCGATCGACAGGATCGGGTACTGCGAGCACCAACGGTCGTAGAGGTCGACCAACTGCTCGGCGCTCATCGCCTTGCCGTCGACCATGTACTTGCCGTTCTCGAGCAGTTCGTTGCTGGCGACGTCGAGCGCGAGCGTCACGTCCTTGCCCGGCACGAGGCCCGCGGACGTGATCGCGTCGAGGACCGACGTGATCGCGTCCTCGTTCGACTTCAGATCGGGCGCGAAGCCGCCTTCGTCACCGACGCCGGTCGCGAGGCCCTTCTTCTTCAGCACGCTCTTCAGCGCGTGGAAGACCTCGGCGCCCCACCGCAACCCCTCCGCGAACGACGACGCGCCGACCGGCTGGATCATGAACTCCTGCAGGTCGACGTTGTTGTCGGCGTGCGCGCCGCCGTTGACGATGTTCATCATCGGCAGCGGCAACACGCGCGCGCCGGCGCCACCGAGGTAGCGCCACAGCGGGAGGCCGGACGCCGCGGCGGACGCCTTCGCGACCGCGCACGACACCGCGAGGATCGCGTTCGCGCCGAGCTTCTTCTTGTTCGGCGTGCCGTCGAGTTCGAGCAGCAGTCGGTCGACCGCGCCCTGGTCGAGTGCCTCCTGCCCCATCAGCGCGCGAGCGATCGGCCCGTTGACGTTCGCGACCGCCTTCGTCGTGCCCTTGCCGAGGTAGCGGGCCTTGTCGCCGTCGCGCAGTTCGACCGCTTCGTGCGTCCCGGTCGACGCGCCCGACGGGACCGCCGCTTGTCCGACCGACCCGTCCTCGAGCAACACCTCGGCCTCGACGGTCGGATTGCCGCGCGAATCGAGGATCTCCCGGGCGTGGACGACGTCGATCAGCGGCATGAGGTGCTCCTTCGAGGTTCGGACGTGGGAAGCCGAGGATTGAACCGTCGCGGAAAACGGCAGGCAAGCGCGAGGCGAGCCGCCGCGACGTCATGTCACGCCGCCACGGGACGGTCCCCCGTCGCGGCTTCGGAATCGCCCGGAGCCGACGTTCGTCGTGGGAACCGAAGACTCGCGGACGCGCTCGATCAGACGCGCGGCAGCGGAGGACCCGCTCCGTCGAGGAACTCGCCGTCGTCGTGCGCGAGGCCCGCGAGGTGCACGCCGAACCACAGCGTGCGAGCGATCAGCGTCAGGAAGAATCCCGCCGCGAGCGGCAGATCGACGGCGGCCGCGCCCGGCACTTCGCCCCGGCCGGCGATCCACAGACAGATCGCCTGCAGTGCGCATTCGATCGCGAATCCGGGTCCGGAGAACGGCGCGCGGAGCAGTGCGAACACGAACCACGTCAGCGACAGCGCCCACAACGCGCCGCCGGCGAACGCACCGAGTCCGCCGCTCGCGCACGCGGCGAGCAGGCCGACGATCGCGTACGGCACGATGCCGAACCCCGCCGCCCGGACCCCGTCCGACCACGCGGACCGGTGGGTCTCCGGCGCCGCGTCGAGGTTGCGGCGATGCGTCCCGCTGGCCTTCTTCGCGCACGCCACGCACAACCGCGCCCACACCATCTTCTGCAGATGGGCGAGCAGGAATCGGCTGCCGCAGGCGTCGCACCGGGCCGTCGCGAGTCGCATCGGACCTCCGCCGCGTGCATCGACGCGAAGGCAGCTCGACTTGACGGTCTGCTCGGAAACGACCGTGCGAACGGAGGGATCGACGCGCGGCCGGCCTCGGCGGGAGATCCCTCGCGACGAGGAACCGCGTCACCGCCGAACGATGCGGAGTCCGTCACACGCGCGCGAGGATCCCGGCGTTGAGTTCGGCGACCTTCGAAGCCCCGAACAGCGCCGAGACCAGCGCGAACGCGAACTCGAAGCAGGTTCCGGGTGCCTGGCTCGTGATCAGCGCACCGTCGACGACGACGCGCTGCGCGGAGTCGACGCGGACGCCGGCACGGGCGAGTTCGGCGTGGACCGACGGATGCGCCGTCACACGTTTGCCCGCGAGGATCCCGGCATCCAGCAACACCGTCGGCGCGGCGCACACGGCCGCCACCAGCTTGCCGGCGGCCGCGAACTCGGTGACGACGCGGCGGACTCGGGCGTCGGCACGCAGACGCGCCGTTCCCGGTCCGCCGCCCGGCAGCACGACGGCGTCGAAGCGGGCGATCTCGACCTCGTCGAGCGCGCGATCCGCGACGATCCGGACTCCGCGCGACGCTTCGGTCGGCCCGGGTTCGAGGCCGGCGAGCACGACGTCCGCACCGGCGCGGCGCAGCACGTCGACGACGATCACGACTTCCATCTCCTCGCAACCGGGCGCGAGCGGCACCAGAACGCTCTTCATGATCCGACTCCAGCGGACGATCGTCCGGCGCAGGATGCCGGGGCCCATTCGCGGAAGGAAGCCGCCCGGTCGACGATTGGGCGTTTGACTTCCGCGGCCCGGTTCCCCAGAGTCTCCGCGTGAGTTTCGAACCATTCGCCCTCGACCCTCGTCTGCTCGCCGGCATCCGCGACATGGGCTACGACAAGCCCACGCCGATCCAGGAACAGGCGATTCCCCAGATCATGACCGGCCGCGACGTCCTCGGCATCGCGCAGACCGGCACCGGCAAGACCGCGGCGTTCCTGCTGCCGGTGCTGCATCGCATGCTGCAGAGCCCGCGCGGATCCACGCGCTGCCTGATCCTCGCGCCGACGCGTGAGCTCGCGATGCAGATCGACGACAACCGGATCGGCTTGTCGTACCACGCGCCGCTGTCGGGCTCGATCGTCTACGGCGGCGCCGACTACAACGCGCAAGAGCGCGCGTTGAAGGGCAAGCCCGACATCGTCACCGCGACGCCGGGTCGTCTGCTCGACTTCCTGTTCCGCGGCATGCCCGACCTGTCGAAGCTCGAGGTCCTGATCCTCGACGAAGCCGACCGCATGCTCGACATGGGGTTCATGCCCGACATCGAGAAGATCCTGCGGCGCCTGCCGGAGGTTCGGCAGAACCTGCTGTTCTCGGCGACGATGCCGCCGGCGATCGAGCGCTTCGCGAACCAGATCCTGCGCGACCCGCTGAAGGTCGTCGTCGGCCCGACGTCGCGCCCGGTCGACCTCGTCGAACAAGAAGTCGTCTCGGTCGGCGGACAGGACAAGATCCGCCTGCTGCTGCGCCTGCTCGAGGACGGGGATTGGCGATCCGTGCTGGTCTTCGTCTCGACGAAGGTCGGCGCGAGCCGCGTCTGGCGCGACCTCGTGCGCGCCGGCGTGCCGTGCGGCGTCATCCACAGCGACCGCACGCAGCAAGAGCGCTTCCAAGCGCTCGAAGCGTTCCGCCACGGCGAACACCGCGTCCTCGTCGCGACCGACGTCGCCGCGCGCGGCATCGACGTCGATGGCATCAGTCACGTCGTCAACCTCGACGTCCCGCGATCGCCGGAGGACTACGTCCATCGCATCGGTCGCACGGGGCGCGCCGGCGAATCCGGACACGCACTGACGTTCGTCGCCCCCGACGAAGAGCGCAAGCTCGGCGCGATCGAGCACCTGCTGAAGAAGACCTTCGTGCGCCGGACGGTGGACGGGTTC
>JAEUIB010000546.1 GCA_016795255.1 Planctomycetota bacterium | reverse complement strand
AGCAGTCCGCGGAACCGCAGGTACTCCTCGACGCGCATGTCGGGATAGACCGGCACGGATTCGGGCAAGTAGCCGAGTCGCGTACGGACCTCGAGCGATTGCGTGAGGACGTCGAACCCGGCGACGCGCACGGAGCCGCGCGTCGCGGGCTGGTAGCACGTCAGGATCTTCAGCGTCGTCGACTTGCCGGCGCCGTTGGGTCCGAGGAACCCGACGACCTCGCCGTCACCGACGTCGAACGAGATGTCGTCGACCGCGAGCACGTCGCCGTACCGCTTGACGAGATTGCGCACTTCGATCATGGCGCGCGTTATAGCGGCTCGCACCGCGCCGGTATCGACGCGCCGCACGAAAGCGTGCGGTCTCGCCGGAACGACGCGCGGGGGGCGTGCGCTTTCGAACGCACGCCCCCCGCTTTCACGTCGGAACGCAACCGTCGGGCCGAGCCGCAGCGGTCGGCCGGACGGTCAGTTCTTCACTTCGAAGTCCGCGTCGATCACGTTCTCGTCGCCGTTCGACTTCGCCTTCGCGCCACCCGCGCCACCGGGCGGCGGCTGGTGCGCGTCGCCGGCGTTCGCGCCCTGCTGCGCGTGGACCCGCTGGCCGAAGGCCGTCAGCGACGCCTTCAGTTCGTCGATCGCCGCGCGGATCTTCGAGGTGTCGTCGGAGGCGAGAGCGTCCTTCACCTTCTTCTGCCCCGACTCGATCGAGGACTTCTCGTCGGCGCTCAGCGCGTCCTTGTGTTCCTTCAGCTGCTTCTCGCACTCGTAGGTGATCGCGTCGCCCTCGTTGCGCAGGTCGGCGAGTTCCTTGCGACGGCGGTCCTCGTCCGCGTGCGCTTCGGCGTCGCGGCGCATCTTCTCGATCTCGTCCTTCGACAGACCGTAGCTGGCGCGGTCGATCTTGATCGACTGCTCCTTGTTCGTGCCGAGGTCCTTCGCCGAGACCTTGAGGATGCCGTTCGCGTCGATGTCGAACGTGACTTCGACCTGCGGCACGCCGCGCGGCGCCGGCGGGATGCCGTCGAGGCGGAACTTGCCGAGCGTGCGGTTGTCGGCGGCCATCGGGCGCTCGCCTTGCAGCACGTGGATGTCGACCGCGGTCTGGCTGTCGGCCGCCGTCGAGAACACCTGCTTCTTCGACGTCGGGATCGTCGTGTTGCGATCGATCAGCGCCGTGCGCTCGCCGCCGAGCGTTTCGATACCGAGCGTCAGCGGCGTAACGTCGAGCAACACGACGTCCTGGACGTCACCGGCGAGCACGGCGGCCTGGATCGCGGCGCCGACGGCGACGACTTCGTCCGGGTTGACCGAGCGGTTCGGTTCCTTGCCGAAGATCTTCTTCACCATCGCCTGGACGGCCGGGATGCGCGTCGAACCGCCGACGAGGATGACTTCGTCCATGTCGGACGCCTTCAGCCCCGAGTCGCGGATCGCCTGCTCGCACGGGCCGCGCGTCCGCTCGATCAGGTCTTCGACGATCTGCTCGAACTTCGCGCGCGTGATGGTCTCGTTGAGGTGCTTCGGGCCCTTCGCGTCGGCGGTGATGAACGGCAGGTTGATCGCCGATTGGTTGGCCGACGACAGCTCGCACTTCGCGCGCTCGCAGGCTTCCTTCAAGCGCTGGTGCGCCATCGCGTCCTTGCGCAAGTCGATGCCGTTCTCCTTCTGGAACTTGTCCGCGACGAAGTCGATCAAGCGCTGGTCGAAGTCGTCACCGCCGAGGTGCGTGTCGCCGTTCGTCGACTTGACCTCGAACACGCCGTCGCCGATCTCGAGCACCGACACGTCGAACGTGCCGCCACCGAGGTCGTACACGACGATCTTGCCGCTCTTGCGCTTGTCCATGCCGTACGCGAGCGCGGCCGCGGTCGGCTCGTTGACGATGCGCTCGACGGTGAGGCCGGCGATCTCGCCCGCGTCCTTCGTCGCCTGGCGCTGCGAGTCGTTGAAGTACGCCGGCACCGTGATGACCGCGCGCGTGACGGTCTCACCGAGGTACGCCTCGGCGGTCTCCTTCAGCGAGCGCAGCACCATCGCCGAGATCTCGGGCGGCGTGTACGTCTTGCCGTGGATCTCGACCTTGACGAGCTCGTCGGGCTTGCCGACGACCTTGTACGGGACGAGCTTCTCTTCCGAGTCGACCTCGCGGTGGCGGCGACCCATGAAGCGCTTGATCGAGTAGACGGTGTTCGTCGCGTTCGTCACGGCTTGGCGGCGGGCCGGCGCACCGATGATGCGCTCGCCGTTCTCGAGGAAGCCGACGACGGAAGGGGTCAGGCGCGCGCCCTCGGCGTTCGTGATGACGGTGGGCTGCGTGCCCTCCATGATCGCGACGACGGAGTTGGTCGTTCCGAGGTCGATCCCAATGATCTTCGAGCGGCCGGCTGCCATGATGAACCCTCCCGGGATGAACGATGCGCTGCGGACGGACGGGGATGCGCGCGGGCTTGAGCAAACTCCAAGCCAACCGCCGCGGGGCGCGCGACAGCTCGGCGAGCCGCGTCGAAGCGTTTTCCGACAAGGCTTTAGGAGCTCGGACCGGGCGCCGAAACGCAGCGGCCCGCGCGGGGCACGACAACCTGACACCCCCGCCGCGCGGTCGGTGTCGGGATTGGCATGGGCGCGACGCTCGGCGACGCCCGTCGGGAACGGGATCCGGTCGGTTCAGTCCGCGCTGTCGCGCCGGGCGTCGTCCCGTTTCAGCAACGGCAGCGCGATCCGGAACGAGGTGCCCTTGCCCTCTTCGGTGTGGACGGTCAGCGCACCGCCGTGTTCCTCGACGATGCGCTTCGCCATCGGCAGGCCGAGGCCGGTCCCGCCCTTCTTCGTCGAGAAGTAGACGTCGAAGATCCGCGGCAGCACGTCCGCCGGGATGCCCGGACCGGTGTCGGTCACTTCGATGACCACTTGGCCCTTGGCCGAGCGGGTCGTGACGAAGATCTCGCCGCCCTTGCCGCCGAGTTCGATCGCCTGGCGCGCGTTCAACAGCAGGTTCAGCAGCGCCTGCTGCAGGTACTTCTTGTCGAGCGCGACCTGCGGCAGGTCCCGTTCGAACGCCGTCCGCAGCGAAACCTTGTGGTGCTTCGCTTCGGGTTCGACGAACAGCACGACCTCTTCGACGACCGCGTTGACGTCGCACGGCACGCGCGCGAGGTCGAAGCCGCGCGCGTAGTTGAGGAAGTCGTTGACGATCTCCTCGAGCCGGCGGACCGCCTGTTCGAGCAGGTCGACGCGCCGCACCAAGCGCGCGGAGTGTTCCGGAACGGGCTTCGACAGGTCGTCGCGCAGCAACTGCAGATTGACCTTCATCGACGACAGCGGATTGCGCACCTCGTGGGCGAGCCCCCCCGCCAACGTGCCGACGAACGCCATGCGGTTGTGCTTCTTGCGGTGTTCGGATTGGGCCATCGCCACCTCCGCGGCGGGGCGAGAGCCTAGCAGCCTGTTGAAAAAGTCTGCCGGTACTCGGCCGGCTGCGAACGAGCAGGACTTCGTTGCGCCTCCTCACCGTATCTCTCCGTCGATACGCCTCGTCGGCGCGCCTCGCCCTGCTCGTTCTCGCTCGCCCGACTGCTCGGCAGACTCTTTCAACAGGCTGCTGGCAGCCCGCTGCGCGAGTCGGCCGGCCGTCGGTCGAGCGAGAACGTGTGGAGCGAGGCGTGGGCGCACGCTTCCTTCCTCGCCGCCGACGGGCAGAATGCGCCGGATGGGAACGCTCGTGTTGAAGCCCACGACGGACGGTGCGGACGATCCGGCGATCCGCGACGCCGCCGCGCGCCTGCGCGCGGGCGGACTCGTCGCATTGCCGACCGAGACCGTCTACGGCGTCGCCGCGCGCGCGGACTCCGACGCCGCGGTCGCTCGACTGCGTGAACTGAAGGGTCGCGACGCCGACAAGCCGTTCACGCTCGCGTGCCCGTCGCGCGAGATCGCGTTCGCACGCGCCGCGCGCGTGCCCGTGACCGCGCAGCGGCTCGCGCAGCGGTATTGGCCCGGACCGCTGACGCTGGTGCTGCCGGCGACGGACGGCGGGACGATCGGCTTGCGCGTTCCTGCGCACGCGTTGACGCGGCGGATCCTCGAGGTCGCGGACTGCGGCGCGTGGTTGCCGTCGGCGAACCCCGCCGGCGATGCGCCCGCCGTCGACGTGGCCGGCGTGCTCGCGTACTTCGACGGCCGGCTCGACGCGGTCGTCGACGGCGGACGCGCGCCGATCGGCCAGGCGTCGACGATCGTCCATTGCGACCTCGGCAAGCTCGACGTGCTGCGCACCGGCCTGCTGCGCGAGGACGACATCCTGCGCGTCGCGCAGCAGCGCACGTTGTTCGTCTGCTCGGGCAACACGTGCCGCAGCCCGATGGCGGCGGCGCTGCTGCGACGCGCGCTGGCGAAGCGACTCGGCGTGCAGCCGCACGAACTGGAAGCGTCCGGTTACGTCGTCGGCAGCGCGGGCCTGCATGCCGCGATCGGCGATCCCGCGTCGAGCGGCGCACGATCGGCGATGGCGCGCCGCGGGATCGACCTCGCGACGCATCGCGCGCGACGCATCGACGCCGAGTTGCTGGCCGCACAAGATCACGTGTTCGTGATGACGAATCGACTGTTCCACGAACTGCGCCGCCTCGCTCCGCATCCCGAGCGCGTGCGCCTCGTCGCCGACGACGGCGGCGACATCGTCGATCCGTTCGGCGGTCCGGATGCCGAATACGAGCGCTGCGCACAGGATCTCGAACGCAGGATCACTCGCATCGCGGAGGCCCTATGAAGATCGCGGTCGGAGCGGACCACGCCGGCGTCGAGTTGAAGAACGTGCTGCGCGACACCTTGATCGCGGCCGGCCACGAAGTCGTCGACGTCGGCACGCAGGGGAACCAATCGGTCGATTACCCCGACTTCGCACACGCGGTCGCGCGCGCCGTCGCGAAGGGCGAAGCAGAGCGCGGACTGCTGGTCTGCGGCACCGGTCAAGGGATGGCGATCAGCGCGAACCGGCACGCGGGCGTCCGCGCCGCGTGCACGCGCGATCTGTACGACACGCGGCTCGTCCGCGAGCACAACGACGCGAACGTGCTGTGCATCGGCGCGCGCGTCGTCGGCGCGGCTCTCGCCGACGAGATGGTGAAGACGTTCCTCGCGACGGTCTTCGCCGGCGGCCGCCACGCCGGGCGCGTCCGCAAGATGGAAGAACCGAGCTGATCGACCAGGTATCCGGAGCGGGAGACCCGAACGAACGCGAACGGCGCGTGCGACCTCGACGAGGTCGCACGCGCCGTTCGTCACGGATCGGATCCGACGATCAGCTCGTCCGGGCCTTCGCGGCCAGACGGATCGTCTTCAGGCGTTCGCGTTCCTGACGGCGGCGACGCTCGCTCGGCTTCTCGTAGTACGCGCCGCGCTTGATGCCCTTCGTCACCCCTTCGTTGTTGCACAGCTTGCGCAGACGGCGCAGGGTCTTCTCGAGCGGCTCTCCATCCTTGATCTGAACGCGAATCAACGCACGCACTCCTTTGTTCGTAGGTCGGGCGACTTCATTCGGTTTCTTGCGCACGAATCAGCGACACCACGTCGGTGCTCGATTCGGCGGCGATGAGCTTCTCTCGGAACGCCGCGTCGTTCAGCAACTTCGCGATCTCGGCCAGCGTCCGGATGTGCACCTTGGTCTTGTTGCGCGGCGTCACCAGCAACAGGATCAGGTGCGACGGCTTGCCGTCGATCGACTCGAACTGGACACCTTCACGCGAGACACCGAGCACGACGAGCGTGTCCTCGATTTCGTCGAGCGAGCAGTGCGGAATGGCGATGCCATTCTCCATCCCCGTGCTCATCGATCGCTCGCGCTGGAACAAGGCGTCCAGCACTTGCTGCCGTCGCGCGGAGGGCAAGCGTTGCGCCCGAACGAGCTGGTCACACAGTCGCTCGATCAGCGCCCACTTGTCGAGTCCCTTCACGCCCAGGAGCACGGCCTCGGGCCGCAACAGGTCCGATAGGCGCATCGTCTCTCCTGTCCGTTCGGGGAAGCACCTTTGCGACGACAACGAAGCCGAGGAATCTACTGTCGGCCTGGAACGACCGCAAGAGTGAGCAGAAGGGTCGCGAGACGGCGATCGCACGCGTTCGCGGCCCGCGCCAGCGCGCACGTCCGCCCCGTCGCGCTCGTCGCTCGGGACGCGATCCATCGGTTGCGGAGGATTCTGCGGGAAGGGTCCGACCGCTCGACACGTCGGGTTCCGCGCGTTCGAGTCCGTCGCCGCCCTCGCCGCTCGTGATCGCGCGACGCCCGCGTTCGTCAAATCGTTGCCTTCGATGCGTTTACGTTGACTTGAGTCGGGCGGGACCTACGATCCGCCCGCGTTTCGTCCCGGGCCTCGCGTGGGCCGCAAAAACCCGATCGGGAGGGTGGTTGGACATGGTGTTTTCGAGCCGCGGGATCGCGTCGTTCGTGTTCGTCTCGGTCCTGTGCGCGACATCGCCGTCGGCGGTCGCTCAGGACGTGCAGTTCGACCAAGCGACCGACACGCTGCAGATCCAGTTCGACGAGGTCGAAGGCACTCCGATCAAGGAGTTCATCAAGCTCGCCGAACAGCTGACGCAGCACCAGTTCAACTACGACGACCGCGACGTCGAAGCGGTGCGCATCAAGATGGTCGGACGCAAGACGATCCCGACCTCGGCCTTCTGGTCGTACTTCCAGGCCGTGCTGAAGTCGAACGACTTCGTGATGGTCTATTACGGCCCCGCCGACGGCACGAACAACTACCGCGCGCCCGGGTTCTTCGCGATCCGCAAGGCGACGAACCAGACCGGCGCGAAGCCCGGCTACATCAAGTCGCAGGCGGCGGTCGTCCCGGTCGACAAGCTCGAGATGTTCAAGAACGACCCGAACATCGTGCTGACGACGTCGTTCGCGCTGAAGTACGTGCCCGCGCAAGACGCGATGAACATGCTGCAGACGTACTTCTCGGATCCGCTGCTCGAGAGCGTGCGCGCGGTCCAGCAGTCGAACTCGCTCGTGATCACCGGCTACGCGCAGACGCTGTACGGCGCGAAGAACCTGATCGAGCTGTTCGACGTCAAGCCGAACCAGTACGAGCTGAAGTTCGCGAAGATCCAGCTCGAGTTCGCGGTCGCCGAAGAGATCAAGCCGATCGTCGACCAACTGATCGCCGCCGAGCGCGGCACCGCCAGCAACCGCAGCGGCGACGTGCCGCAAGGCGTTCCGTCCGGCCTGCCGCCGGCGCTGCAAGAACAAGAGCCGCACATCGAGGCCGATCCGCGCACCAACGCGCTGTACGTGATGGCGGCGCCCGGCACGCTCGATCGCATCATCGGCTGGATCCGC
The DNA here is from genome assembly GCA_016795255.1 of Planctomycetota bacterium. Classification (GTDB taxonomy): domain Bacteria; phylum Planctomycetota; class B15-G4; order B15-G4; family JADJEK01; genus JADJEK01. Next base: position 4,188 of record JAEUIB010000546.1, on the reverse strand, counting down.
ACGCTCGACGTCGACGTCGACCCGCGCGGCGACACGCACGTCTACCGCCTGAAGAACAGCTCGGCGAAAGACCTCGAGGACATCCTCAACGAGTGGGCGCAGAACTCGACGCAGGGCGCGAACGGCGTCGGCGGCTCGGCCGGTGCCGCGAACCAGGGCGGCGGAGCGGGCGGCTTCAACCAGGGCCGTTCGCTGGAACAGCCGATCACGGTCGTCGCCGACGAATCGTCGAACTCGCTGATCATCTCGGCGTCGAAGAGCCGCTACGCGCAGATCCTCGAGATCGTGAAGAAGCTCGACGTGCGGCGCCGTCAGGTGCTGGTCGAGACCGCGCTCGTCGAGATCAGCGGCACGCTGAACGACCGCCTATCGGTCGAACTCGGCTACGGCCCCGACGACGGCTCGGCCGGCCTGTCCGGCGAGATCGGCATCAGCAGCTTCGGCCTGTCGGAGATCGTCGACGTCGACGGTGACGGCATCGGCGACCGCCGCGTGCCGATCGCGCTGAAGCCCGGCACGCAGGCCTCGGGCTCGGTCGGCTTGAACGCCGGCATCCTCGACGACCGCTTCGGCGTGCCGGTGATCCTGCAAGCCTTGCGCGGCACGACCGACGCCAACGTGCTGTCGGTGCCGTCGATCCTCGTCAACGACAACGAGAACGCGACGCTGACGTCCGAGGACGAGATCCCGACGTTCACGACGTCGCAAGGTCAGAACTCCGACCAGACGTCGTTCGACGAGTACGAAAAGGCCGGTATCACGCTGTCGGTGTCGCCGTCGATCAGCGCCGGCAACTACCTCCGGATGTTCGTCAGCCTCGAGGTGTCGACGTTCACCGGAACCGGGACCCCGCCTCCGAAGGCGACGCGCACCGTCGAGACGCAGGTCACGCTGCCCGACGGTCACACGATGGTGATCGGTGGCATCGTCGCCGACGACACGCGCAGCTCGGCGAGCCGCGTGCCGTGGCTCGGCGAACTGCCGTGGTTCGGCTGGCTGTTCAGCTCGACGTCGGACCAGAGCACGCGCACGAACCTGTACGTGTTCATCACGCCGCACATCATCAGCGACGACTTCTCGACGCTCGACGACCTCTCGTATCAGAAGAAGAAGGAGATGGAGGCGCTGAACGGCAAGATCGCGATCGTCGATCCCGATTGGGATCGCGACAACGCCGACACGCGCGTGCTCGATGCCGCGGTGTCGGGCGTGTTCGACCTGCCGTCGTACGCGAGCCCGCCGGGCGGCGAACAGGCGCCGGCGAAACCGAAGGCCGACCCCGACGCCGGCTTCGGCGAGCAGAAGTGAAGCCCGCAACGAGATCCGAGGAGAACGCGGCGTGCACTCCACGATCCTGCAACGACTGAGCGAGGCGGCGAGCCTCACCGAAGACCGCGTCCGCGAGATCCAGAAGCTCGAGGCGGAGACCGGGCAGACCGCGGATCGGCTGGTGCTCCAAAAGGGCTACCTGTCCGAAGCGGAGATCCTGAAGGTCCTCGCCGAGGTCATGGGTTACGAGTACCGCGGCGATCTGCGCGACGAGAGCGTGCCGAAGGACTTCGTCGACGCGGTCCCGGTCCAGTACGCCCGCAACTACAACCTCGTCGGCCTCGGCCTGACCGCGGACGGCTCGGCGCGCGTCGCGTGCTGCGCGCCGCTCGACGTGCATCCGATCGACGAGCTGTCGTCGATGATCGGCCGCGAACTCGACGTCGTGCTGGCGCCGAAGGCCGAAATCACGTCGCTGGTCAACCGCGCGTACAAAGCGAAGAGCGACGTCGTCGGCGAAGCGCTGACCGACATCGGTACCGAGGACATCAACTCGCTGGCGGCCGAGGTCGAAGAGGGCGAAGACTTGCTGAACGTCGCCAACAAGGCGCCGATCATCAAGCTCGTGAACATGATCCTGTTCAACGCGCTGAAGATGCGCGCGTCCGACGTGCACCTGCAGCCGAAGCCCGATCGCCTGCAGATCCGGTTCCGCGTCGACGGCATCCTCTACGACATGGAGTCGGCGCCGAAGAAGGTCCAAGAGGCGATCATCTCGCGCATCAAGATCATGGCGAAGATGGACATCGCCGAGCGGCGTCTGCCGCAGGACGGTCGCGCGTCGCTGCGACTCGGCGAAGGCGAGGTCGACGTCCGCGTGTCGAGCGTGCCGACGGCGTCCGGCGAACGCATCGTGTTGCGCTTGCTCGACAAGTCGACGAAGGTCTACCGGCTGGCCGAGATCGGCATGGAGCCGGGCAGCCTCGAGATCTTCCGCAAGTACATCCAGTACACGCACGGCATCATCCTCGTCACCGGCCCCACCGGCTCGGGCAAGACGACGACGCTGTACGCCGCGATGTCCGAGATGAACGCGGTCGAGAAGAACATCCTGACCATCGAAGACCCGATCGAATACAACCTCGACGGCGTCTCGCAGGTGCAGGTCAACGTCAAGAAGGGCCTGACGTTCGCCGCGGGTCTGCGCTCGTTCTTGCGTCAGGACCCCGACGTCATGTTCGTCGGCGAGATCCGCGACCGCGAGACGGCCGAGATCGCGATCCGCGCCGCGCTGACCGGTCACCTCGTGTTCTCGACGGTCCACACCAACGACTCGCCGTCGTCGGTCACGCGTCTGCTCGACATCGGCATCGAGCCCTATCTCGTGTCGTCGTCGGTGCTGCTCGTGATCGCGCAGCGCCTCGTGCGTCTGATCTGCCCGAAGTGCAAGCACTGGGTCACGCCCGACTCCGTGCTGTCGAAGAAGCTCGTCGACTCGGGCATCAAGCTCGACAAGCTGAAGGACGGCAAGGTCGCGGTCGGCAAGGGCTGCGACTACTGCTTCAACTCGGGCTACGTCGACCGAACGGCCATCTACGAGATGCTGCCGATCGACGACGTGATGAAGGACCAGATCATGGATCGGTCGAGCGCGACGGTCATCAAGCGTTCGGCGATGGAGCGCGGCGCGCTCAACACGCTGCGCATGGACGGACTCGCGAAGGTCGTCCGCGGCCTGACGACGATCGACGAGGTCATGCGCGTCACGCAGTTGGACGGCGCCTGAAAGAGTGCGAGCGCGGCGGAAGGATCCGGTGACGGTTCCGTCCGATCGCGCACGAACGAGGACACCGCACGATGCCGGTCTACGAGTACAAGGCGTTCACGGCCAACGGCGAGAGCCGCACCGGCATCTGCGACGCGGACACCGCGCGCGAAGCGCGCGAGAAGCTGCGCAAGGACAACGTCCACGTCGTCTCGCTGCGCGAGATCGAGTCGGTCGACGAGCCGTCGAAGTTCTCGTTCTCCGGGTTCTTCAAGCGCAAGAAGAAGATCGGCGAGCTCGCGATCGTCACGCGCCAGTTCGCGACGCTGCTCGAATCGGGCATCCCGATGGCCGACGCGCTGCGCGCGCTGTCCGAGCAGATCCAGAACCGCGACCTCGAAGCCGTGTTCCGCACGGTGCGCGAGAAGATCTCGGGCGGTTCGTCGCTGGCCGAAGCGATGGGCAACTACCCCCAGTACTTCGACGACCTGTACGTGAACATGGTCAAGGCCGGTGAAGCGGCCGGCAACGTCGACGTCGTGCTGAAGCGTCTGTCCGACTTCCTGATCAAGCAGGGCCGCGTCCGCAACAAGGTCGGCGCCGCGCTGATGTACCCGATGATCATGGTCGGGGTCGGCGTCATCGTCGTGACGATCCTGATGATCTTCGTCGTTCCGAAGATCGTCACGCTGATCAAGGCACGTGGGCAGGATCTCCCGTTGCCGACGATGCTGCTGATCTCGACGTCGAACTTCCTCGCGAACTACTGGTACCTGCTGGTGCTCGGCTTCTTCGCGGTGTCGCTGACGTTCGGCGCATTGCGGCGTTCGCCGAAGGGCCGCTACGCGATCGACGGCTTCATGCTTCGGATGCCGCTCTTCGGCGAGCTGTTCACGAAGCAGGCGATCTCGCGGTTCTCGACGACATTTTCGACGCTGCTCAAGTCCGGCGTGCCGGTGCTCGAATGTCTGTTGATCGTGAAGAACGTCGTCAACAACTCGGTGTTCGCCGGCGTACTCGACGACGTCCACAACCGAATCATGGAAGGCGCGGACATCTCGTCGCCTCTCAAGGCGAGCAAGATCTTCCCGCCCGCCGTGGGCTACATGGTGTCCATCGGCGAGCAGTCGGGACGTCTCGAAGAGATCCTCGAC
>JAEUIB010000505.1 GCA_016795255.1 Planctomycetota bacterium | reverse complement strand
GCGGCGCTCGAGTTCGGCCGCGAGCGCGGCCTGCTCGTCCTGCATTTCGAGGAGCTTCTCTCGCGCGCGCCGCAATTCATCGTCGAGCGATGCGGCTTGATCCTTCGCCGTCAGCGCCGAGGCGACCGCGTCGGCCTTCTCCTTCTCCATCGCGGCCATCCGCGACTTCAGTCCCTCGATCTCGGCGAGCTGCGCGCGCGTTTCGTGGATCAGCACGCGATTCGCGGCCAGCCCTTCGTCGAACAGGTCGCGCAGCTTGGCGTTGCCCTGCTCGACGCGTTCGACCGACTTGGCCGACTCGACCAGCGTCGTCTCGGCGCGCGCCATGCGTTGCGATTGATCCTCGAGCCGCGTACTGGCGCGATCGAGGACCCACAGGAACCCGGGCACGAGGATCGCCGCGACGACGATCGACGCCGCGACCACCCACCAAGGCCGCATGCGCCGCTCCGCGCGCAGCCGGTCGGCCAACTGCTCCTGCGACTGCTTCAGTTGCCGGAACGTCGCGTTCAGCGCGTCGGCCGACTGGATCACCAGCTCCGAGCGGTCGGCGCGCTTCAGCGTCTCGGCCATCCGCGTGTGCGCGTCGTGGATGTACTGCAGCATCCGCGTGTTGACGCGCAGCGTCTCCATCAGGTCGCGCGAGCGCGGATCGGCGGAACCCGAGTGTTCGAGTTGCGCGAGCAGGCGCTTCATCTCCGACACCGTGCCCGCGACGTCGGCGGTCGGTGGGTCGAGGATCGGGTCGGACTCGGGCGCAGCGTCGGTCATCGGGGCGCGGGCTCCGCGGCCGTCGCGGCCGCCAAGCGAGCGACGACGATCTCGCGCGATCGCGCTTCCCACAAATCCTCGAGCCCGTCGACGTCGAGCCGCCCGCGCCCGAGCGGGATCACGGTCCCGCCGACGCGGAACTCGCCGCCGGTCGCGGCGCCGAGGTCGACCTCGACGTCGAACGCGGCGAGCGCGCGAACCAACGAGCCTCGACGCAGTTGCGTGCCGGCGAACGTCTCGAGAGCCAACGCCGGGACCGTCGTCCTCGCGGCTTCCGGGCGCGTGAGCGCGGCGCCGAACGTCGTGTCCTCGGTCGGGCCGCCTTCGAGGTGGAGCGTCAGCCGCGGTCGTTCGGGACCGAACGCGAACGACTCACCGGCATCGAGCTGGTAGATCGCGACGTGGACCCAGCGCAGCGTCGCATCGACGCCGACCGCGGCGGTGAAGTCCCGCGCGCGCGCCGCCGTCGCGGCCGAGCTGACGACGACCGCGAGTCCGGACCGCTGACCGGTCAGGATCGCGGCGGTCGGAGCGCTCCGCGGCGGACCGTCGGTCGACGTCGAGCGTCCGGCCTCCGAACCCGAGCCGTCACAACCGACGACTTGCAGCACGAGACCGAGCGAGAGGACGAACGCGCGCTGCATCACCAGCGCGCGCTGCGGTTGTCGTTGAACCACTTTTCCCATTCCGGCGCGCTCTGGAAGCTCTGCAGCGTCAGCACGCCCAGCGTTTCGTTCATCGGCACTTCGATCTCTTGCAGACGCTCGTGCCACACCGGGTTCTTGCCCTTCTCACGGATGTCGAGCGCGTTGACGTTGGCGTACGTCTTCACCAGACCCTCGACGATCCGCTTGCGCAGCTTGCCGTCGGCGTCGCGGTATTCGCCGAGCGCGCGCACCGCCGCGACGATCACGCGGTTCTGGTCGCCCTTCAGCAGGTCGAGGAACAGGTCGACGTGCTTCTCCTTTTTGTGCTTCGCGAGGCTCTGGATCAGGATCTCCTGGACGTCGAGCCGCTTCTCGAGATGCTTCAGCTTCAGCGCCTTCTCGAGCGGCGCGACGCCTTCGTCACCGACGTCCGAGCAGAACGCCGCCGCCGCGCCGTACAGGCGGTTCTCGGTGTCGACGGGCGTGCGGACGGAGAACAGGTCGGCGACCGCGCCGAGGGCCTTCTTCTTGCCGGCGTCGTCGAACGACTTGTAGTCCATCAGCAATTGGTCGACCGCCTTGACGGCCTTCTCGTCGGCGTTCGCGCGGACGTCCTCGTCCGCCGATTTGCGTTCCTTGAGCGCGGCGTCGATCGTCTTGATCGACTCGTCGGGTGTCGCGGAAGCGGCGGCCGGCGGATCCTGCGCGAACGCCGACGCGACGAACAGCAACACGGTCGCGGCCACGGTGGGAACTCGAGCGAACGACGACATGGGGAGAGCTCCGAACGACGATCCAGGAAGACCGGGCGGGTGGGCCCGGAGTCTAGCAGCCCGAGGGAGTGTCCGTCGGCAGGGGCTGATACGCATGGCGGAGGCTCGGGGAGCAACCGACGGGAGACGCGATGATGTCGCGGGGCCGGCATTCGGCGGATCCCGCTCGCCCCGCCCCACCGGCTCACCCCTCGCCCCACCCGCTCAAAGCGGGAGCTGAAGGGCCCGCGCCAGCGCGATTCCCTTGGCGAGCGTTTCGTCGTACTCGGCCCGCGGCTCCGAGTCGTACACCACGCCCCCTCCGACGTGGAAATGCACCCGTCCCGCTTCGACGACCAGCGTGCGGATCGCGATGTTCAGCGCGAGATCACCGGTCTCCGCGATCCAGCCGATCGAGCCGCAGAACACG
>JAEUIB010000039.1 GCA_016795255.1 Planctomycetota bacterium | reverse complement strand
AAAGCAGCGCGTCGACCGCGGCGGCGAAACCCGACGCCGAACGGACGCCCGCCGACCTCGACTCGATCGCCGCGCAGCAGTTCCTCACGCGCCGTTCCGAGTTCGAGGGCAAAGCCGCCGAGTCCGCCGCGCAGATCGCCGATGCCCCGGCACAGCTCGACGCGGTGCGCGCGGAACTCGCGCGCCTGGCCGAAGCCAAGGACCCGGAGATCGCCGCGACCGCGACGCTCGATGAGCTCGAAGCACTGCTGCGCCAGAGCGACACCGAACTGCAGGGCGCGACGCAGCGCTCCGAAGAATCGAAGTCGGTCAACGACGCGCGCGCGAAGCGCCGCCAGGAGATCCCGGTCGCGGTGACCGCCGCGCGGACGCGCCTCGCGGCGCTGGAGACCGAGCTCGCCGCCGGCGTCGACTCGACGACGCAGAGCCCGCTCGCGACCGAACGGCGACTGGCGCTGCGCGCCGAACGCATGGCGCTGCTCGCCGAGATCCACGCGCTCGAACAAGAACTCGCGGCGCTCGACGCGACGAAGGACGTCGCGACCGCGCGGCGTGATCGCGCGGCGCGCCGGCTCGAGCTCGCGACGCGCCAGCACGAAGCACTCGCGACACGCGTCGAAGCGGCGCGACGGGAGCGCGCCGACCGCGAACGCCAGGAAGCCGAACGGCTGGCGCAGGACACCGCGCGCGCCGTGCCCGAGATCCGCGCGATCGTCGCCGAACTCGAAGAGCTGACGAAGAAGCGCTCCGATCCCGCCGGCGCGACGGCAGTGCTCGAGACGGAGCGGCGCAAGCTCGCCGACGTCGAGTCCGACCTCGCCGACTTGCGGCGCCGCTATCGCGACGTCGCCGACACGCTGTCGCGCATCGGCAGCGGCGGCGAAGCCGGCGCCGCGCTGTTGCGCGAATGGCAGGACGCCGGCCGCATCGGCGCCAGTTGGCGGGACGTCCGCGCGTTGTCCGAACGGCTCGCCGACGCCGAGTTGTCCGAGTTCAATTTGCGTTCGCGGCAGGATCGACTCGCCGACGCCGCGTCCGAAGTCGCGGCGATCGTCGCCGTGCACGTCGACCATCCGCAGCGAGCGGCGATCGAACGCCAGGCGCGCGAATTGATCGACCGGCGCAACGTGCTGGTCAACCAGCTCGTCGACGAATGGACGAACCTCGCCGACGTGCGCGGCCGGCTGCTCGCGACGACGAAGACGCTGCGCGACGCCGCCGCCGAGTACCGCGAGTACATCGGCGGCAAGATCTTCGGCGTGCGCAGCGTCGCGACGCGCGACGCGTTCGAGCCCGACACTCTGATGCAAGCGGTCCGCTTCGTCGCCGATCCGGGCGCGTGGATCGAGTCGGCGCGGCTCGTCGCGCGCGAACTCGCCACGCGGCCGGTCGAGAACGGCGGACTGCCGCTGCTCGCGGCGCTCCTGCTGCTGCTCCGGCGCAAGACCGGCAGTCGCTTCGCGATGCTGGCGCTCGGCGTCGGCCGGTACTCGACCGATTCGTTCCTGCTGACGCTGCGCGCCGCCGTGCTGAGCACGCTGACGGCATTGCCGGCGCCGCTCGCGCTGTGGGCGCTCGGTTCGCTGCTGACGTCGGCCGGATCCGAACTGCCCGATCAAGGCGTCGCGCTCGGCCGCGCGTGCTCGAGCACGGCGCTGGTCGTGCTGACGATCCAGCTCGCACTCGCCGTGGTCCGCAAGCAAGGCCTCGCGCAAGAGCATTTCCGCTGGCCGAACGACGCGGTGATCGGACTGCGGCGCCACCTGCGGACGTTCGCGACGGTGTTCGTGCCCGCGTACGTCGTCCACACGATGCTGCAGCAGCACGGCGACGCGGCGTATCGCGACGGCCTCGGCCGCCTCGCGCTGATCGCGCAACTGCTGGCGACGGCGTTCATGCTCGGCTCGCTGTTGCGCAGCAACGGACCGATCATCAAGGCGATCCGCGCGCGATCGCCGGGCAGCGTCGTCGAGCGCTCGGCATTCTTGCGCATGACCCTCGGCGTCGGCTTCCCGCTCTCGCTCGTGCTGCTCGACGTCGCGGGATACGACTACACGGCGCAGGTGATGACGACCTGCATGCTGCGCACGATGGCGGTCGGCCTCGGCGGCCTCGTCGTCTACGGCATGCTGCTGCGCTGGCTGCACGTGACGCGCGTGCGCCTCGCGGTCGACCAGGCGCGCAAGCGGCGCGAACAACAGGCGAAGGACGCCGCGCTCGGCGCCGGCAGCGATCCGCCGCCGTTCATCGACGTCGACGCGGTCGACCTGCCGGCGATCAACGAACAGTCGGTGCGCTTGTTCCGCTCCGGCACGCTGCTGGCGATGGTCGTCACGCTGCTCGGCGTGTGGAGCGACGTGCTGCCGGCGTTCCACGCGATCGATCGAGTCCAACTGTGGCCGACGGTGCTGATCCGCGAGGACGAGCCGTTCAAGCCGCGCACGCTGCTGCCCGAAACCGCGCAGACGCAGCGAACGCCGTCGTCCTCGGCGGTGCAACCCGCCGACGTGGCGACCGATGCCGCCGCGGCGAAACCGTCGCCGACCGACCCGGTGCCGGCCGTCACGCAAAGCCCGCTGCCGGTCGTCCGCAGCCTGACGTCGATCACGCTCGCCGACATCGCCCGCGCGCTGTTCGCGTTGATCCTGACGATCGTCGTCGTCCGCAACGTGCCGGCACTGCTCGAGATCCTGCTCGTGCAACGCACCGATCTCGACAGCGGAGCCCGCTACGCCGCGATCACGCTGGTGCGGCACACGCTGACGATCGTCGGCACCGTCGTGACGTTCGGCCTCGTCGGCATCAGTTGGGGCCAATTGCAGTGGCTCGCGGCCGCGTTCACGTTCGGCATCGCGTTCGGGCTGCAGGAGATCTTCGCGAACTTCATCTCCGGCTTGATCGTGCTGCTCGAGCGGCCGATGCGCGTCGGCGACCTGGTGACCGTGAACGGCCAGACGGGCACCGTCGCGCGGCTGCGCATGCGCGCGACGACGATCCTCGACGCCGATCGGCGCGAAGTGATCATCCCGAACAAGTCGCTGATCACGAACGACGTCGTCAATTGGACGCTGTCGGATTCGATCACGCGCATCGTGATCCCGATCGGCGTCGCGTACGGCACCGACACGCGCCGCGTGAAGCGCCTGCTGCTCGAGGCCGCGCTCGCCGAGAAGTACGTAATGCGCGATCCGGCGCCGCAGGCGATCCTGCTCGGGTTCGGCGACAGCGCGCTGAAGCTCGAATTGCGCGTCCACCTCGAGCGGCGCGAGTTCTGGGCCGACCTGATCGACTCGTTGCACGAGTCGATCGCGCAGGCGTTCGCGCGCGAACACATCGAGGTCGCGTTCCCGCAGATCGACGTGCACGTGCGGACGCCCGCACCGGAGCCCAAACCGCCGGCCGATGCATCGCCGGGGCCGAACGCGCGTTGAACCGAGGGCGGGCCGGCTCTACCGTCTCGCCCATGGCCGACATCGTCCCGTTCCGCGCGCGGCGCTTTCGCGACCCGGTGACCCGCGACGCCAGCGCGTGCGCTGCACCGCCGTACGACGTGATCCACGGCGACGAACGCGAGGTGTACGCGGCGCGCTCGGCGGCGAACGTCGTGCATCTGACGCTGCCCGTACCGCGCGACGGACTCGATCCGTACGCGGCCGCCGCGGCGCGCCTGACCGAGTTCTGCGCGGACGGCCGCCTCGTCCCGGACGCCGAGCCGACGCTGCATCTGCAAGACGTGACGTTCCGTTCTCCGGGCGATCCGAGCGGCGCGCTGCGCACGCGGCACGGGTTCCTCGCGCTCGCGCGCGTCGAGCCGATCGGCCAAGGCGCGATCCTCGGCCACGAGGAAGTGCTGCCGAAGGCGATCGAGGATCGGTGGCGCCTGATGACGGCGACGCGGGCGAACCTCGAGCCGGTGTTCTTCCTCTACCGCGATCCGGAAGGCGCGATCGACGCCTTGCTGGCGCCGGTCCGCGAGCGCATGGCCGGCGTCGACGTGCCGCTGGACGGCATGCGGTTCCGGTTCGGCGTCGCCCCGCCGGCGATCGCGCACGACGTCGCGGCGCGGGGGGGGCGCGCGCCCGACGCGCACCAGGGCGGCCCCCCCCCCCACCCAGGGCGGGGGAGCCTGCGGGCA
>JAEUIB010000432.1 GCA_016795255.1 Planctomycetota bacterium | reverse complement strand
CGCGGCTTCGTCCGCGGTGCCGCTGCAGCCCCGGAGGATTTGGACGATTCGTCATGCAAATGGGAGCCGGCTCCGCCGTGCCACCCCTGTGACACGACGGAACCGAACTCCGCCAGACGTCCTTCCGCGCGCAGCCAGATGCGCGCGACCACGCACCGTTGCGTGGCGGGAGAACTCGGCGCGAACGTCCGCCAGAGTTTCAAAAAAAGTGAACAACTGAATTCTGTTTTCAACAGCCCTCTGCGCGCCGAGGGGGCGCCGAGTTAGTCTTTGCCGCGATGGAAGCCCCGACGGCCGACCGAAGCCTCGCCGAGCGCGCGCATGCCGGCGATCCCACCGCGATCGACGAACTCGTCGATCGACTGCAGTGCGTCGTCCCCATCATCACGATGATGAACGCGCGCCTGCCTCGCCCGCTGCCGCCGCACGAACTCGCGGAAGCGTCGCAGAACGCGCTCGGGTCGATCTGGTTGAAGCTCAAGTGCTTCACCGGTGGCACGCGACTCGAGGCGTGGGTGTTCGGATTCTGTCGCGTCGAGTTGTTGAGCGCGGTGCGTCAACGCACGCGGCGCGCGCAGCTCGCCGAACTTCCCGAGCTTCCCGCGCCGTCGTGTCCGACGCCGCCCGAAGAATACGATCGCGTGTCGTGGGCGCTCGAGAGCATCGACCGCCGCCGCGCGAACGTGATCCGGCTGAAGCATTTCGACGATCTGAAATTCGACGAGATCGCGCGGCGCACCGAGCTGCCGATGAACACCGCGAAGACTCTCTACTACCGCGGCGTGCAGGACGTCCAAGCGCTGTTGCGGACGAGACAAGCCCGGGAGACCGCATGACTCCCCACGACGAATCGCACGAACTCGAACTCGAGGCGTTGCTGACGCGCGACGACGCGGACGCTCCCGCGGCGCTGTCGGCTCGAGCCGCCGCGTGCGCGACCTGTGGTCGGCGGATCGACGAGTTCCTCGCGACGGCAGCGGCCATCGACTCCGCGCTGTCGGACGATTTCAGCGCGATCGACCACGAGCGCGACCAGATCCTCGCCGCAGCGGCGCTCGCACCCCGTGGTCCGCGCAGCGACGTGATCGACGCCGGCATCCGCGTCGGCGTGCTGCCGATCGGCGCACGCAGGGCGCGCGGACCGCGTCGCGGATTCTTCGCGCCGGCCGCTGCGCTGTCGGCGGCCGCACTCGCGTTGTTCGCGTTCTGGCTCGCACAGCGCGATGGCGTCGTGACGACGCCGTCGTCGTCGCCAGCGAAACCGTCGACGGCGGTCCTGCTGTCGGACGACACCGACCTGCGATGCGTGCGGCCGATCGGCGCCGTCGCCGACTTCGCGGCGTTCGAGTGGACCGGATCCCTCGTCGGCGGGCAGAGCTACACGCTGATCGTCCGCGCGACGGATCGCACGAACGCCGACGGTTCACCTCTCGAGGTCCGCAAGCCCGATCTGTTCGTACCCCGTTACGAACCGACACCGGCCGAACGCGCGTCGTTCGGCGACGTGGTCGAGTGGGAAGTGAAGATCTGCGACGAGTTCGGGAGCTCGACGTCGACGACGTCCCCGGTGACGGCGACGCGCGCAACGCGCTGATCGCCGGACCGCCGACCCGCGTCGAGCTCGACCGGATCAGGAGTTCCACTCCGTGCGCAGCATCGTTCTCGGACTCGCGTTCGCCACAGCCGTGCCGGTCGCCGATCTCCACGGTCGATCCGATCGCTCTCCGTCATCGCTGCCGAGGTGGAACGAACTGGACGCGGCCCTCGCCGAGCTGAACGCGAGCGAGACCTATCCGACCGTCGACGAGATCCTGCCGCTCGGCGCGATGCTCGATCGCCTGGTCCACGACTTCCCCGACGTCCATCGTTGGCCGAACGCGACCGCGGAGTCGTTCGTGATCGCGTCGTGTCGAGTGTCCGAGGCGCTCGGCGAAGCCGGCAGTCCGACGCACGATCGGCTGCGCGTCGTCACGCGAGGTCGAGCGGTCGCAGCGGCTTCCGGAATCTCCGCCGATCGGCTTCTCGAATACGGCCGTAGCGCGATCGCATTGTCGACGCACGCCGGCGAAATCGCGTTGAACGAGGGTCGACTCGACGAGGGTCACCGGGCGTTCGCTCGATCGATCAGGGACATGAACCGCTGCAACGACCTCTTGTTGTTGCCGCGCGTGCGGGTCGGCCTCGCCGAGACGAGACGCCTCCAAGGTCGATTCGCCGACGCGGAGACCCAACTCGACCATCTCGAGGAATGGTTGGACGGGGTCGCCTCCGAGAACCCCGAACCCGGTCGACCGACGTTCGTGCAGTGGTTCGCGAGCGCCGAGACGCTGCTGCGCGGCGCGCGGATCGTGCTCTACGCCGACATGGGGCTGCCGGATCAGGCTGCGCGTTGGCTCGCGAAGAAACCGGATGCCGGCGATGCGACGGCGCCGGACGACGAGTACGCCGAGATCGACCTCCGCGCGGTCGTCGCGCTGGCCGGCGAGCGGTGTCAGCGCGTCGTCGGCCTGATCGACGACGAGCTCCTCGCTCGCACGCCTGTGCATTGGCGGGGAATCCTCAGGACGCGACGCGGCGTGGCGTTGGCCGAACTCGCGCTGCGCGACCCTTCGCTCGTCGATGCGGCGCGGCGCGACCTCGAGGACGCATCGATCGACGCGCCTTCGTTCGGCCTCCGCAAGCTCTCGGAGATCACGTTGCTCGATCTCGCGGTCGTCCGCGCGGATTGGGACGACGTCCGCGCTCGCCTCGCCGCGTTGCGACGGGACGCCGATGCTCCGGCGCCCCACGTCGACGAACAGGCGTTGC
>JAEUIB010000425.1 GCA_016795255.1 Planctomycetota bacterium | reverse complement strand
ACGGCGCACTCCCTCGGTGCGAGGGAGTGCGCCGTGGTCAGCTCGGCCTGGTGAGGCCGGCGGCTGCGCCGCCTCAGCAGCCCGTTGAAAAAGTCTGCCGGCACTCGGCCGGCTGCGAACGAGCAGTTCTTCGTTGCGCCTCCTCGCCGTATCTCTCCGTCGATACGTCTCGTCGGCGCGCCTCGCCCTGCTCGTTCTCGCTCGCCCGACTGCTCGGCAGACTTTTTCAACAGGCTGTTAGACTTCGCCTCCTTCTTCCGATCGCGACCGCCCGATTCCTTTCATGAGGTCAGGCCCACGGATCTCGCGGCGCGGTCCAGGACATGCCCATTTCGTCGAGGACTCGCATGCGTACCGCGTCGCTCGCCCTGTCGTCCGCCGTGCTCTCCGTCGTGATCGGGTTCGCGCACGCGCAAGACGCGCCGCCCGCGCCGGAGACCGCGAAACCCGAAGCCGCGAAGGACAAGCTCGACGCGCCGCCGAAGGACGTCGAGATCAAGGCCGAGATGCGGCTGATCGAAGAAGTCGCGAAGCGCCGCGCCGCGATGCACTTCCTGAAGAACGACCCGGGTGCGCGCGACGCGATCCTGAAGCCGCTCGACCCGACGTCGGCGCGCAACATCCGGTCGCTGATCGAGAGCGACGAGAACTTCACGAACCTCGACTACCACTTCCTCGAGAAGGTCCGGAACGGTGAGAACCGCGTGCTGGCGAAGCTGCGCAAGGACGGCTTCCAGGGCGTCGAGGACGTGCTCGAAGGCGTCAAGGACAAGAAGTTCCCGAACTCCGCAGTGTTCGCCGACCTGCTGTACACGGTCGAGATGAACTTCCGCTTCGCGCTGCGCAAGTCGCTGATCTCCGACGAGGAGTTCGCGAAGGACGTCGCCGCCCGCCTGTCCGCCGAAGCGGCGCGCGTCACCGGGACCGCCGGCCACTCGATCGCCGATCTCGCGACGCAGACGTGGAAGGACGTGCCGCCCGATCAATTCCCCGCGGCCTGGTTCGACATCTCGTCGGGCCCGGTCTCGTACGCCTTCGGCGACGTGCCCGACGCGCCGGCGTATCCGTTGGTCGACCTGAACACCGCGACCGCCGAGCAACTGCTCGAGCTGCCGAACGTCGAGACCGAGGTCGTCGACGGCATCCTCGAGTACCAGAAGAAGAACGGCTTCCAGGGACCGGAGGAGTTGCGCCTGGTGCCGTCGATCCCGGTCCACCTCGTCGCGCCGATGCAGACGCTCTGCACCGCGAGCCACGCGGCGCGGCCGAAGAAGTGGACCGTCATGGTCTTCTTGAACGCGGCGAACAACCTCGAGCCCTACGGCATCGAGGACATGAACGAGATGGAGAAGATCGGCTCGACGCGCGACGTGAACGTCGTCGTCGAACTCGCGCGCTACAAGGGCCGCACGACGAAGGCGCCGGTCAACGCCGAGTACTTCTCGAACCCGTACACCGAACGCGAACAGCACTTCTATCTCGGCCTCGACAACGAGCCGGGCACCAACCGGTACTACGTGCTGAAGGACGACGACTCGGTGCGCGTACGCTCGGTGCTGAAGAAGCGCGCCGGCATCACCGACGGCGGTGACCCGAAGTGTCTCGCCGACTTCGGCAAGTGGGCCGTCGAGAACTATCCGGCCGAGCACTACTGCCTCGTGATCTGGAACCACGGCGCGGGCTGGTCCGGCGTGTCGTACGACGACAACTCGCACAAGGGACTCGACCTGCCCGAAGTTCGCAGCGCCCTCGAAGCGATCACCGCGTCGGTGAAGGCGAAGAACGGCAAGGCGAAGATCGACGTGCTCGACTTCGACGCCTGCCTGATGGCGACGGCCGAGGTCGCGTACGAGTTGAAGGACACGGTCGACTTCCTGCTCGCGTCGCAGGAGACCGAGCCCGGCGACGGCATGCCGTACGACGACTACCTCGCGTGGCTGACGACGTATCCCGAGGCGAGCCCGCTGTCGTTCTCGAAGGCGATGGTCGACACGTACGTGAAGTCGTACGCGCCGCGCGGCAGCCAATCCGGCGGCGAAGTCGTCGGCTTCTCCGAGACCAAGTCGGCGATCCACCTCGCGCGCATGGACGAGTTCCGCGCCGCGATCGAGAACGTCGCCGCGAAGGCGCTCGCGCGTCCGCAACTGCTCGGCGCGGTCACCGAGGAAGCGTTCGGCAAGACCCGCGCGTTCGGTCGCCTGGTGGACGTCCAGGACTTCCTGACGAAGCTCGCCGAACACGACAAGAAGGACGTCGAGCTGAAGGAAGCGGTCAAGGCCGTCACCGACCTGATCGGCTACCCGACGCAGTCGTACAAGCTCGTCAACGAAGTGATCATCAAGCGCCGTTCGCCCGGCAACGTGGTCTGGGGCTGGAACGGCTGGAAGTCGCCGCCGCGCAGCCTGTCGCCGTTCATCCACGACGCGCGCTTCGGCAAGATCCCGCTGGTCGGTCCGGACGATCGCGGCAACTTCGTCGCGCGCATCCAGTTCCCGCCGATGCTGTCGGATCCGGCGGGCGGGCGTCCGGTCAACGTCAAGGAGATCAACTACCGCTTCGAGGACGAGCAGGAGAAGCGGACGCTGAAGGACTTCGAGAACGCGTTCATCACGACCGACTTCCCGACCGGCTCGGTCGTCGTCGCCGAAGGCCACCTCGTCAGCAACAGCCGTTCGCACGGCGTGTCGCTGTACTTCCCGGCGTACTGCGATCTCGACCAGGAGTACCGCAAGCTGCGCTTCGCGCAGGACTCGAAGTGGGTCGAGCTGATCGAGAAGTTCCCGCTGAAGAAGATCGAGTCGCCGCAGCCGATCGCGCTGCTCGGCCTGAACCACGCGACGAAGGCCGACCGTGACGAACTCGGCAAGATCGTCGTCAAGGACGAGTTCCGCTCGAAGATCAAGAACCGCTCGTTCTCGACGCTGCTCGAATCGGACCTGAAGTCGTTCGGCCTCGCGTTCGACGCGATCACCGATCCGCGTCCGTACGGCGAGGACTGGCTCGGGCTGATCCGCCACTGGCAGGACAAGATCGTCGTGCTCGACAACCACGGCGGCGGCAACCAGAACGGCGGCAATCCGTTCGGCCACCTGTCCGCGGGGGACGGCGGCAGTTTCTCGATGTTCGGGTTCTTCGGCGGCGGCGCGAACTTCGGCCCGTCGATCTCGGGCCCCGACGGCCGCACCGTGATGCGCTTCCTGCAAGGCGGCGGGCACCTGCTGCTGTCGAACCCGCAGGTCACCGCGCGGTTGTGGGACACGCCGCTCTACCGCGACACGCTCGGTCTGCGTTACGGCTGGCGCCACGACGGTTCGATGAAGTTCACCGCGAAGGGCGTGAAGTCAGCCGACGGCGAGACGTTCGACATCGAGCTCGCGCGCAAGGGCGACGCGATCGTCACGTTCACCGGCGGTCCGGGCGTCGAGCCGTTCCTCGTGCTGGAGGAGAACGGCGCGACGATCGGCGCGAAGGTCACGCGCACGGATCTCGAGACCGGCAAGACGTATCGCGCGGTCGTGCTCGGCTTCTACCTCACCGACGTCAAGGGAGAGGCGAACCGACGCGCTCTGTTCCAGGCGACGCTGACGTTCCTGAGCCGCGACGGCGGCACGCCGCCGCTGTCCGCGGTCGAGTCGGCGCCCGGCGCGCCGAAGCCGACGGCCGAGCCCGCTCCGCAGGCGCCGGCCGCCGGTGTCCCGGGCGCGACCGGCACGACGCAGTTGTCGACCGACTCGCACTGAACGAACGATGCGACTCGTCCGCTGGGGCGCCGCTGGCTCGGAACGCCCGGGTGTCCTCGACGACACGGCCACGATCCTCGACCTCACGCCTCACGTGAGGGACGTCGATGGTCGGCTGCTCGCCGAAGGCGGTCTCGATTGGTTGCGCGCTCGCCTCGCGGATGCCGCGTGGCGAGCGCGGTTGACTCGCGTTCCGGT
>JAEUIB010000419.1 GCA_016795255.1 Planctomycetota bacterium | reverse complement strand
CGTCCGACGCTTTGGAGTCAGCCGGCCGCCGCGGGCATCGGCTGAGGCTTGTTGCGGCCCATCAGCAGGTCGAGCAACGGCGACGCCATGAACGTCGTCGTCAGCGCCATCAACACCATCATCGCGAACACGGTCGGTGAGATGACGCCGAGGTCGAGGCCGAGGTTCAGCACGATCAGTTCCATCAGGCCGCGCGTGTTCATCAGCAGGCCGATCGCCGACGCGTCGCGCCAATGCAGACCGACGGAGCGGCCCGCGAGCGCGCTGCCGCCGAACTTGCCGATCGTCGCGACCAGCGTGATCGCGCCGAACGCGAGCCACGCGCCGCCGCTGTCCAGCAGCCCGACTTCGGTGCGCATGCCGGTGAACGCGAAGAACGCAGGCAGGAACATCACGACGACCACGTCGGCGGTGCCGGTGCGGATGTGCTCGGCGAGCTTGCCCTCGTGCGGCATGAACGCGCCGAACAGGAACGCGCCGAACAGCGCGTGGATGCCGATCGACTCGGTCACGTAGGCCGACAGCAGTAACCCGACGAACACCAGCGAGATCGCGCTTCGCGTGACGGCCGTGGACTTCGTGTCGACGCGTTCGATCAGCTTGCGCATGACCGGACGCACGACGAAGAACATCACCGCGATGTAGACGACGACGTAGACGAGCGTCATCGCGGCGCTCTCGACCTGTGCGCCGACGATGCCGACGACGAACGCGAGCAGCGTCCACGCGGTGACGTCGTCGACCGCCGCGCACGCCAGGGCGGTCATGCCGAGCGGCGTGTTCTGGATCCCGCGGTCGGTCAGGATGCGCGCGAGCACCGGGAACGCCGTCACCGACATCGAGATGGCGAGGAACAACGAGAACGCGGTGAACGACACGTGGCCTTCGGCGTACAGCGGGTACAGCAGCAGCGCGAGGCAGGATCCGAGCAGGAACGGCACGACGATGCTGGCGTGCGAGATCGCGAGCGTCGTGTGGCTGCTCTTCTTCAACGCCTTCAGGTCCAGTTCCAGGCCGACCAGGAACATGAACAGCACGACGCCGATCTTCGCGATGATGCTGAGGAACGGCGCGGCCTCGGGCGGCAGCAGGTACGTGAACGCGGCGGGGGAGATGATCTTCAGCAGCGACGGGCCGAGCATCAGTCCGGCGACGATCTCACCGATCACGGGCGGCTGGTGCAGGTAGCGGTTGAACACGCCGCCGACGAGCCGCGCGAGGAACGTGATCACCGCGAGCGCGAGCAACACCTGAGCCAGCGTGCTGCCGTGCGCCGCGATCTGGCCCGTGCCGGCCGCGGCGGACTCGACGCCGGGCGCGAGCTGCTCCCCGAAGTGGCGGATCACGAAGTACAACCCGACCGCCGCGAAGATCGCGAAGGCGTACAGGGACAACACGCGCTTGCGGTTGGACGACGTCTGCAGAGGTTCCATCGACGGGATTCCCGGAAAAGGAGAGCAACGGGTCGCGCGCGAGGCCCTGGAGCCGGGCGCCGCGGCGAGGCCCCGGAGCGAGGCCAAGGAAGTAGCGCGCTATTTCCCCGTGACCAGACGTTCGACCCACCGAAAGATGCCTCGTGGAGGTCCTTTTCGGATCGAGCGAGCGCCGAGCCACTGCGCGAACGTCTCTCCATACGCGAGTCGGCGCGCGAACGCGAGTTGCCGATCCCGTTCGTCGCCCGCGAGTCCGAGCGCGTCGACCTGTTCGCGGTAGACGCCAAACTGCGCCCGCGCGTTGCGTCGCGCGTCGGCGAACGTCGGCACCGTCAGCACGCCGAACAACTCGAACAGGTTGGCGTGATCGAGGTAGATCCGCTTGGTCTCGGCCCACGCGCCGTCGTCGTGCGAGTGGATCACCGTCGACCGCGGCTCGAACACGAGCGCGAGTCCGGCCTCGATCACCGACTTCGCCCACGCGACGTCCTCGCCGAACCGCCGCGTCGGCAGCGGGAAGCGTCGCCAGACGTCGCGCCGCATCGACGACGCGACGTCGTCGAACGCGCAGCGGAACAGGCGCTGCATCGGTTCGAGCTGCGCCAGCGTCTCGCCGGTCGCGAGCCGCTGGATCCGCCGCTCGGTGCGTCCGGCCGCCCAGCGCTCGAGGCGCTGCTTCAGGAACGGCGAGCAGTCGGGATACGGCACTTGCCGCGAGTACGCGCCGGCGACGTCGTCGCCGACCTCGTACGCCGAGATCAGCGTCTCGAGCCAACGTTCGTCCGCCGGCGTCGCGTCCTGGACCATGCATACGACGACGTCGCCGTCGGTTTCGGCGATCGCCTGGTTGCGGGTGCGTCCGTGGTCGAATTCGGACTTCGCGATGCGTTTGCGTCGCACGCCGCGACGTTCGAGCTCTTCCCACGTGCCGTCGGACGACGCCGTGTCGACGCAGTACAGCTCGAACGGGAACGCGCAGCGCTGGGCGAGGATGCCGTCGAGCACGCGCGCGAACAACGGCATGCCGTTGTGCGTCGGGAGCACGATCGAGACCTTGCCCGGACGCATCGAGCCTCCGTCAGCGGGCGCCGGCGAGCAGGCGGTCGACGGTCGCGCGCGCGGCGATCACGCACTGGTCGGAGTTGAAGTAGTCGAACCGCCCGAATCGCCCGAGCGGCAGCACGCCGAGTTGCTCGACGCCGTCGATCGCCGTGCGGCGCTTCGTCGTGAAGTCCGGGTCGAACAGGATGTACGCCCACTCGTTTTGGAAGTGGTGGACGAGGTCGACCGCGTCCTTGCGCAGCAGACCTTCGCGATGGAACGCGTCGCGCAGATCGTCGAGCCAACGCTGCGTGATCGCGAGCGGACCGGCGTGCGTGACTTCGGCCAGGATCGAACCGCGGCCCGCCGGCGCGTTGTCCGGCGAGTAGTTCGACAGGAACGTGATGCGGTTCGCGGGGCCCTGCGACGCGTGCGGCAAGTAGATCCACGAGTACGGCTTCACCGACTCGCGATCGATGCCGAACAGGATCGACGTCAGCGAGCGGTGCTGCAGCGCCTTCGCCGCCGCGCGCGCGGCCGACGACAGTCCGCGCAACACGTCGGCCAGCACCGGCAGCGGGATCGTCGAGATCACGCGGTCGAACGCCGTGCCGTCGACGTCGTAGTGCTCGCCCTTCTTCTCGACCGACTTCACTTCGACGTTCGTCAGCAGCGCGGCGCCGAGCGGTCGCGCCATGCGGTCGTAGAGGTCCTGGAAGCCGCCGGTCCGCGGATAGTGGAAGTTCAATTGATGCGTGTAGCCCTCGACGCGTTGGCCGAGCGCGGCGCGCAGCACGTCTTCGAGCGGAGCATCGGGGACGCGGCCTTCGACCCAGTCGATGCCGACGTCCTTCAGGTCCGCTTTCCAGATCTTCTCGTTGTACGGGACCATGAACAGGTCGGCGATGCCGCGACCCATGCGGTGGTCGATCCAGCCGCGGAAGTCGCGCGGCGTCGGCGCGCCGCCTTTCCGCGCGACGTACGCGTCGATGTACCCCTTCAGGCACGCGATGCGATCCTCGAGTTCGAGGTCGCCGAGCCCGTTCTCGAACGGGTAATGGACCCAGCGGCCCTTGAACAGGATCTTCGTGTCGCGGCGCGTCGCGACCAATTCGCCCGGCGCGTAATGGCCGTGCATGAATTGGCGACACCAGTCGTTCTTCGTGAACAGGATGTGGCCGCCGGCGCGGTCGAACACGTAGCCGTTCACGGTGTCGCTGCGGACCAGGCCGCCGGGCTCGCGGTCCTTTTCGAAGATCGTGACGGTGTGCCCGGCCTCGACCAGGAATCGAGCCGCGGCCACGCCGGAGATGCCGCCACCGAGGATCGCGATCTTCATGCGGGAGAGGTTCGGATCGGGGTTGGGTCGAGCTTGATCGGCTCGACGAGAACGAAAGGGGGGCGGAGCATATCAGTCCGTCGTCGAGGCCCGTCGTCGCGCTCGAACGATCGCTCGGTCGCCGACGGTCCGGCCGGTCGCGATCCGACCGCTCCGCCCGCTGAACGCGTCGAAGTTCGAGCGCTGGCCGAGCGGACGGCTGCGTAGAGTCGGGCCCCGTGAATGCGCCGCCCACGACGTCCGCTCTGACCCGCACGCACTCTTTCGGCCTGTTCCTCGCGGTGTTCGCGGCGGCAGCCGGCACGCAGGCGTTGGTGGCGCTCCATCCCCAATTGGAGGCCGAGTTCGGCATCGACGCGGTGTCGGCCCGCGCGCTGACCGCCGTCTACACGATCGGCTACGGCGTCGCGGGTCTGGCGCTCGGGCCGCTCGCCGCGCGGTTCGGCAAGGCGCGCTTGCTGCGCCGGATGTTGCTCGTGTTCGCCGTCGCGAACGCGGCGCTGTTCCTCGGCCCGCCGCTGCCGGCGTTCTACGGGCTCCGGCTGTTCTCGGGCGCGGCGGCGGGCGTGTTGTTCGCGTCGCTGCAAGTCGTGATCGCCGACGCCGTGCCGTTCGAACGACGCGGCCGCGCACTGGCCATCGTCATGGCCGGCTCGTTCGTCGCGGCGATCCTCGTGTTGTGGGCGGCGACGCGCTTGTCGCGGTTCGGCGTGTTCTCGGTGTTCGCGTTGATCGCCGTTTGCGCGGCCGCCGCGTTCGCGCTCGCTCCCCGGCATTCGATCGGCGGCGACGCGCCCGCGCGCTCCGGTGCGGCGGCACTGACGAAGGACCGGCGCGTCATCGCCGCGCTGTGCGTGACGGCGCTGAACACGCTGGCGGCGTTCGCGGTCATCGGTTCGTTCGCCGGCCACCTCGAGCAGCACTTCGCGGTCACGTCGTCGCAGAAGGAGCTGTTCTTCCTGGTCCTCGGCTTGTCGAGCCTGCCCGGAGTCGGGCTCGCCGCGGTGACGTCCGATCGGTTCGGCAAGCGCCGGAGCGTCGCGCTCGCGCTGTCGGCGTCGCTCGTGCTGTCGCCGGCGCTGATCTTCACCGATTCGTACGCGACGTTCGTCGTCTGCGGCGGACTGCTCGCCGCGTGCTCGGCGCTGCGGCAGGGCCCGTTCGCGGCGTTGCTGACGCAGCTCGTCGAATCGCGCCAGCGCCCGCGGCTGCTCGGCTGGAACGGTTTCGCGTCCGGCATCGGCATCGCGTTCGGCCAATTGCTCGGCGGGCTCGCGCATCAGCACGGTGGTTTCCGCGCGGCCGTGATCGTGTCGGCGTTCGCGCTGATCGGCTCGCTGGCGTTGCTGGTTCAGGTCCGCGTCGACGAATCGCCGAAGAGGGTGTCCGCCGCTGGAGGCTGAACCGTGCTCGCGTGCGCGTCGCTCGCCCTCGTCCTCGCCGTGTCCGATCCGCCGCCGCGCGAGCCCCTCGTGCTGTGCGGCCTGTCGGCGGCAGGCGTCGCCGAGCTCGAAGCCGCCTGCGGCAAGGACTCGGGGATCGTCGTGCGCGCCGTGCCGGCGAACGCGCTGCAGGACGTGATCGCGGCCGATCAAGCCGCGGTCGTCGCGGCATACGGCTTCCCGGTGCCGACGCTGCGCGCGGCGGTCCGCGCGCAACTGCTCGCGCCGCTCGCGGAGTCGGTCGAGGTCGAAGCCCGGGATCTGCTGGACGCGCAGCGCTCGGCCGTGCCGTTGTTCATCGATCCGGTCGTCGTCGCCCGCGGCGCGGCCGGCGATGCGGCGTGGCAACCGACGTGGGACGCGGTCGACCTCGGCGGCAGCGCGGAGGCGCTGGTGTTCGAATCGCCGCGCCCCGGCACCGCGACGGCGGCGTGGTTCGCCGCGCTGTCGGCGCGTGACGCGGAGTCGGCGCTCGAGCGCATCGCGCGGCTGACGCAGGCCGCGGGGCCGAACCTCGTCGACGACGCCACGGCCGCGGTCGCGCGCGTGCAGGCGCTCGGACCGCGCGCGTTCGCGATCGTCCGGCGCAGCGATGCGCGCCGGGCCCCGAGCCTCGTGTTCGACGATCTCGCTCAAGCGGCGGTCGAGTCACCGGCGGTGCTGCTCGGCTGTTCGCTCGGATTCGGCGCGTCGGGCGTCGACCCGGAGCGCGTGAAGACGCTGCTCGGCCGCGACCTCGCGCGGCGGATCGCCGATGCCGAAGGCTGGTCGCTGGCGTTGCCCGTCGATGCGACCGCGCCCGAACTCGTCGCGACGAGGCGGCTGCTCGCGAGAACGGTCGACGGCGAGGCCGACGTGCTGACCGCGCTCGCCGTCCAGCGGCACGTGCGGCGGGACGACGGCGCGGAACAGGTGTCCGAGTGGTTCGACGTCGCCGCGATGGTGGTGCTGGTCGGCGCCGTCACGGCGTACCTGTGGCGGCGGCGCAAGGCGGACGCCGCGGCCGGCTGACCGCACGAACCGCCGGGCCGATCGGGGACAGACCCCGTCTCACGGATGTGCGCGGGCGGGCCCCGCCGCATCGCCGTCGCCCGGCGGACGGCCACGAAAGATCGGTTTTCGGCTGCCTGGCGTACAGTCCGCCCCGTAGAACCGTCGATTCTCCCTCCGTCCACAGGATGTCCGTGCCCATGGCCGACGAGAAGCGCTCCAAGCCTGCGACCGACGAAGCACCGGCGGGAAAACCCGGTGCGGATGGTCGTCGTCCCGATCCGAAGCTGCGCTCGTACGCGTTGCTCGAGAAGGACACCATGGCGCTGTACATGAGCTTCTACAAGCACACGTACGGCAAGAGCGTCCTCGATCGCAAGACGAAGGAATTGATCGCGATCGCCGTCGCGCTGGCGACCGGCTGCAAGAACTGCCTCGAGGGGCATCTGAAGAAGGCGATCAAGGGCGGCGCGACGAAGGCCGAGATCTCGGAGACGCTCGCGGTGACGCTCGGCGTCGCTGCGGCGACGATCGTCGACCGCTCGGACATCGCGGCCGCCAACCTCGGGCTCGACCTCGATCGTTGGTTCCTGCCCGACGACGAAGAGCCGAGCTGAACCGTCCGCGTCGCTCCGCGCTCGACCGACACCTGCCGTCCCGCGCCGTGAGCTCCCCGGCGCCGACCCGCGTCCCGCCGGTCCCCCGCGCGCATTCCGCGTCGAAGTCTGCTTGAATCCCGGCTTCGATTCCGGCTTCCAACTCGTATTCGGCCTACGCAACCAAGCACCACCAAGCAAACGAAGGAGTCCCTCATGTCGTCCAATCGTTGGTTCCTCGCGGCCGCCGCGCTGATCGCGTCCTCGTCCGTCGTGTTCGCGCTGCAGCAGCCCTCCCGCCCGGGCGTCGTCGGCGCGACGACGTCGCTCGCGGTCGACGCCGAGACCGGCGGCAAGGTCGAGATCACGTACAAGACCATGCCGTTCGGCCCGAAGACGTACGAGAACGTCAAGGCGAACCCGGACATGGCCGCGCGCTGGGAGCAGATGCTGCCGCGCATGCTCGGCGCCAAGTTCCACACCGACGCCGCGCTGAAGATCGGTGACAAGGACATCGCCGCTGGCGACTACGACGTGTCGTTCACGCTGACCGGCGAGGCCGGCGTCCAGCTGAAGCTGTTGCCGAAGGAAGGCGAAGCGCACGTCATCGCGCTGCGCCCGAACACCGGCGCGCCGGCGACGAAGTTCCTGAACCTGAACCTGATGTCGACCGGCGGCGGCGAGTTCTCGCTCGCGATCGGCTACGGCTCGGAGCAGCTCGTCGTCGACGGCAAGGTCGCGCCGAAGACCGGCGGCTGAGCCGACTCAGATCCGAACCGATCCGATCCGATCCAGCGGGCCGCGCTCCTTCGGGGGCGCGGCCCGCTTCGTTTCGTCGGCGAGACGCCGCCCGAGGGGGCCCCCTCGAACGGGGAATCGTGCGCAGCTCGAGGTCAAGCGTCGCGTCCCGCACCTCCGAAATCGGATCCGGGCGAATGGCGCGGTGCTCGCGACGAGCGCGCGGTCGGCCTGAGGTGGCAAGGGGATGCGACGGATCGGCTCGACGATGGCGTGCGTGGCGTCGCTGGCGATCGCCGGCCTCGTCCGTGCGGGCGGAGGCAGCGTCGAGTCCCTCGGCGTCGGCGTCGAACCGTTGCGGTTCGGCACCTCGACGGTGTTGTCCGGCCCGTCCGCAGCGCTCGGTACCGACATGGTCACGGGCATCAACGCCGCGTTCGCGCGCCAGAACGCGCTCGGCGGCATCGGCGGCCGTCCGCTCGAGCTGATCGCTCTGGACGACGGCTACGAACCGGTGCGAACCGCGCCGAACATGCGAACGCTGCTCGAGCAGCACGACGTCCTCGCCGTCGTCGGCAACGTCGGGACGCCGACGGCGATCGCCGCCGTGCCGATCGCCGTCGCCGAGCGCACGCTGCTGTTCGCGCCGTTCACCGGCGCGGGCGTCGTCCGCCGCGACCCGCCGCAGCGCTACGTCGTGAACTTCCGCGCGAGCTACGCGCAGGAGATCGCGGCGATGGTCGACGCGCTGATCGACCGCGCCGGGGTCGGACCGGAGTCGATCGCGCTGCTGACCCAACGCGACGGCTACGGCGACTCGAGTCACGCGGCGACGATGAAGGCGCTGCGTCGGCGCGGCCTGCCGGAGGACGCGGTCGTCGCGCACGGCCGCTACGACCGCAACACCGTCGACGTCGAGGCCGCGCTCGCGGACCTGCTGCTGTTCGAGCGGCCGCCGCGCGCGATCATCGTCGTCGGCACGTATGCGCCGACGGCGCGCTTCATCCAACTGGCGCGCGACGCGCAACTGAACGCCGCCTTCCTGTGCGTGTCGTTCACCGGCGCCGATGCGCTGTCCGAACGCCTCGATCCCGCCGAGCGCGGGGTGGTCGTCACGCAGGTCGTGCCGGATCCGAGCCAACTCGATCTGCCGCTCGTCCGCGACTTCCGCGCCGATCTGGCGCGCGTCGACCCGGCCGCGCGGCCGAGCTTCGTCGCGCTCGAGGGCTACACGGCCGGCCTGACGTTGTTGCGCGCGTTGCACGACGCGGGACCGACGATCGACCGCGAGGCGCTGGTCGACGCGTTCGAGCGGCTCGGCACGTTCGACGTCGGCGCCGGCGTTCCGCTCGAGTTGTCGCCGACGCGCCATCAGGCCAGCGACCAGGTGTGGCCGACGCGCTTCGACGGCGAGCGCTTCGTCGCGATGGACTGGGCCGAGCTCGCCGACGTGCTCGAGGCCGCGGAGTCGCCGCCATGAGCGAACCACGTCGATCCGACGACGACCGTCGCATCGTGGCCGGCGCGGGCGTGCTCGCGCTGCTGGCGCTGGCGAGCGTCGTCGTCAGCGCGATCGTCTGCGTCGCGCTGCTGCGCGGGTCGAACTCGCGCTACGCGGACGTCGGCGCGCGGACGCGCACGATCTCGCAGGACGTGCGCGAGGTGCTGATGGCCGGCACGGCGATGCACATGCGGTTCGAGTCGCTGCTCGACCCCGACGGCGAGCCGTGCCTGGGCGGCGCGGACGGCGCGGAGATCGAGACGTTCGTCCGGCACGGCGAGGAGCTCGCGCGATCGCTGAGCGCGTACGTGCCCGGCGGCGCGTTGTCGGCGTTCACCGGCGCGCTCGCCGACAGCGCGCAGAGCGTCCGCGACGCGCAGCGCTGGCGCGACCGCCACGACGCGTTCGGCGGAGTCGCGGTCGCCGACGACGCACTCAAAGCGGCGCGCACGGCGGTCGACGCGATCCGCGCGGCGATCGTCGCCGTCGAAGGCAGGCGCCGCCTCGCGCGCGTCCTGTCGGTGCGCGGAGCGCACCTCGGTGACGAACGGTTCATCGAATCCAGCGACTCGTTGCGTCGCGCGATCATCGCCGCATTC
>JAEUIB010000401.1 GCA_016795255.1 Planctomycetota bacterium | reverse complement strand
GCGGCGCCGATCGCACCGCCGATCGCCGGGCCGGCGACGAACACCGCCAGCCCGACCGCGAACGCATAGACCGTCGCTGCGAGCAAGCACGCGAGGACGCGCGTGCCGAGCACCTGGAACGCCAAAGCGACGAAGCCGCTGGCGAACGCGGCGATCACTTCGGGTCGGGCGAGCGCGACCGGCGTGACGGCGCGCGGCAGTTCGTCGGCGGCCACGGTGTTCGTCCGAGCGGCGCGGAACGCGATGAATGCCGCGACGAAGTTCATCGCCGCTGCGACATGCGTGGTGCCGACCTTGCCGGCGTACGGCAACAGCACGAACGCCGCGAGCAGGGCACCGATCGCCGCGCCGAGCGTGTTCGCTCCGTAGACCGCGCCGAGTCGCGACGAACGCTTGGCCCCGTCTCCGCCGCGCTCGATCGCAGCGGCGAGCAGCGGGAACGTGGCGCCCATGAGGATCGTCGGCGGCAGCAACAGCACGAACGAGAACCCGAGCGTCCAGGCGACGTACTCGGCGGATCCGGCTTCGCCGCGATCGAATCGGCTCGACGTCAGCCACCAGCCGAGCAACCGGAACAGGAACGGCGCCACGATGCCGAACACGCCGATCCACAGTTCGAGGGACGCGTACGCCCGCAGCGGGTCGTCGCCCCCGCGGAAGCGGCGGGCCCACAGCGCACCCAGACCGAGGCCCAGCAGGAACGTCCCGACGACCGCCGCGACGGCGTGGATCGCGACGCCGAACAGCACGCCGAGTTCACGGAAGAACACCAGCTCGTAGACCAGCGCGGCGGCGCCGGACAACGCGGCGACGCACAGCGGGCGTGCGGCGCTCCGCGTCGAACTCATGGGCACTCCGGGTTCCATCCGATATCCTCGCCGCGCCGTCGACGCGGGTCGCCGGCTGTTCTCGCGACCGAACGGTTCGTCGCCCGAGGGTTCGTCGTGGCTTCGTCGTCGACCAAGACTGCTCCTGCCGCCGCGATCCACGTCGCCGAACCGTCGATCCTCGAATCGCGCTTCCTGCGACGGTACTTCGTCGGTCTCGCGCGTGTCACGCAGGCGCTCGTCGACGTGTTCGCCGTGTTCGCCGCGTGCCTGACCGCTTACGCGATCTGGGCGCGCATGCAACCGCACACGCGCGTACCGCCGCTGACCGAATACCTACCGATCTTCGGCGGCATCGCGGCGATCGTTTTCCTGCTGTTCATCCAGTTCGGGATGTACCGCTCGCAGAAATCGATCCTCAACATCGAGGAGTTCAAGGGCGTCCTCAAGACGTGCGTCCTCGGCTTCCTGCTCGCCGTCGGCCTGCAGTTCGTCCTCGAGGAATCGGCGATCGGCGGCCGCGGCGCCTCGAGCTCGCCGATGTGGCAGGTCCTGCTCGAGCTGCACGAGCGCGTCGCCGTCGTGCCGGCGAACACGTACTCGCGCTTCGTCGTGCTGCTCGCGTTCGCGCTCGGATTCCTGTTCCTGTCGATCGAGCGCTGGGTGTCGTTCAAGTGTCTGCAGTACCTGCACCTGCGTGGAATCGGCACCAGCAACATCCTGATCATCGGCACGGCGCAACCGGCGCGCATCCTGCAGAAGCGTCTGTTCCTGTCGCCGCGGCTCGGGTTCAACCTCGTCGGCTTCGTCGACGACGATCCCGCTCTCGTCGGCCAAGCGATCGGCAAGTCGCGCGTGGTCGGCACGACGGACCGCCTCGTCGAGTTGGTCCAGCGCTTCAAGGTCGGCTTGGTCCTCGTCGCGTGCGCGGACATCGACAAGTCGCGGCTCGCGGGGCTCGCCGAGACGTGCCGCTCGCTCGACGTCGAGATCGCGTTCATCCCGCCGTTCGTGCTGTCGGGTGAGTTGCCGCCGCTGCGGCTGTCGTCGATCGAGCTGACGCCGGTGCTGACGTTCTCGCCGGTGAAGCCGAGCGCGGGCTACCGGTTCGGCAAGCGCCTGTGCGACGTCCTCGCGTCGAGTCTCGGGCTGCTCGTCAACCTGCCGATGTTCCTGCTGCTGCCGATCCTCATCAAACTCGAGAGTCCCGGACCCGCGCTGTTCCGTCAAACGCGCGTCGGCAAGGACGGCAAGCCGTTCGAGATCCTGAAATTCCGCACGATGCGCGTCGACGCACCGAAGTACGCGACGACGCCGCGCTCGGGCGACGATCCGCGATTGACGCGACTCGGCAAGTTCCTGCGCCGCACGAGCATCGACGAGCTGCCGCAACTGCTGAACGTGTTGCGCGGCGACATGAGCATCGTCGGGCCGCGCCCCGAGATGCCGTTCATCGTCGACAACTACGATCCGTACGTACGTCAGCGGTTGAACGCGAAGCCGGGGATGACGGGCCTGTGGCAGATCTCGCACGCCCGCGACGAGGACATCCACGAGAACGTCGACTACGACCTCTACTACGTCCAGCATCCGTCGCTGACGATGGACTTCATGGTCCTCGTCCTGACCGTGTTCTCGGTGCTGCGCGGCGTCGGCGCGCATTGATGCGCCCATGGCAGCGAAGTTGACGGTGCCGACGTCCACGACGACACCCCTGCGCGTCGCGCAGGTCATGGAGTGCACGATCGGCGGCACGCGCCGGCACATCCGCGAACTGTCCACCGGGCTCGCGGGTCGCGGTGTCGACGTCACGCTGTTCGCGTCCGCCGAACGCGATCCGACGTTCCGCGACGATCTGCGAGCGATCGCGGCGACCGGCGTGCGCGTCGTCGAACTGCCGATGGTGCGCGCGATCACGCCTCGTCTCGACGTGTCGCAGATGCTCGCGTTGCGCTCCGCCTTCCGCGGTGGGCGCTTCGACGTCGTGCATACGCATTCGAGCAAAGCGGGAGCACTCGGCCGGACCGCCGCATTGTTGGTGTCGCCGCGGCCGCGCATCGTCCACACGCCGCACACGTTCGCGTTCAACTTCACCGCGCAGTTCTCGGCGAAGAAGCGCCGGCTGTTCCTGTCCATCGAGCGCGGGCTCGGGCGCAGGACGGACCGCCTGGTGCACGTCTCCGCGTCCGAACGCGAAGAGGGGCTCGCGCTCGGGATCGTGCCGCAGGAGCGCGCGGTCGTGATCGAGAACGGCATCGACACGTCGGCGTACGCGAACGGCGATCGAGCGCGTGTGCGCGCTGGATGGGGAGTTTCGGACGACACGTTCGTGCTCGGGACCGTCGGCCTGCTGAACGAAGCGAAGGGCCACGCCGACCTGATCGACGCCGCCGCGCGCCTCGCGCCGCGACACCCGAAGCTCCGCGTGATGATCGTCGGCGAAGGTGATCTGCGCGGTCCGCTCGAGCAGCGGATCGAACGCCATGGACTCCGAGGCGTCGTTTCGCTGTTGGGATATCGCCGCGACGTCCCCGACGTCATGTCCGGATTCGACGCGTTCTGTTTGCCGTCGCTGTGGGAGGGCTTGCCCTACGTCGTCCTCGAAGCGCAGGCGGCGGGCCTCGCGACGATCGTCACCGACGTCAATGGCAGTCGCGACATCGTGCGTGCGGACGTCACCGGATTGGTCGTACCGAAGTCGGACCCCGCGGCGCTCGCGGCCGCGATCGAACGCCTCGTGCTCGATCGCGCGTTGCGCGAGCGACTGGCGAGCGCCGGACGAGACCGCGTCCGGTCGCACTATGCTCTCGCGCGCATGATCGACGAACACGTCGCGCTGTACACCGGCTTGGTGGGACGGAGCTCCGCATGACACCCGCGGTCGCTCGGCCTCGCCGCGTTCTCATGGTCGTCACGACGCTCGACGTCGGCGGCGCCGAGAAACACCTCCTGCTGCTGACGCAAGGACTGTTCGAACGTGGAGTCCACGTCGATCTCGCGTATCTGAAGGGCAACGGAACGCTGGTCGGTGCGTTCGAGCGGCTCGGCGCGCGCGTCGTGAAGGTCCCGTTCGAGGGGAAGGGGCAACTGTTCGCGGCGATCCGCGGGCTCGCACGGCTGATCCGCGAAGGTGAATACGACGTCGTCCACACGCATCTGCTGAAGGCCGACGTGCTCGGCGCCGCCGCATGCGCCTGGGCGCGGCATCCGTGCCTCGTGGCGTCGAAGCACAACGAAGAGCAGGTGCTGAAGAAGGCGATCGTCGGCATCGTCCACGGGTTCGTGTCGCGGCGGGCGCGTCGCGTCATCGCGCTCTCGGACTACGTGCTCGAGTTCGTCGCGACCGCCGGACGCTGTCCGCGCGATCGGCTGCGACGCGTGTACTACGGACTCGATCCGTCCCGCTTCGAACGCGGGGACGCGGAATCGGTCCGCCGCGAACTCGGACTGTCGCCGACGACCCACGTCGCCCTGTGCGCGGCGCGATTCCATCCGCAGAAGGACCACGCGTCGTTGTTCCGCGCGGCGCGCCGGGTCAAGGACTCCGGGCTCGACTTCCGCTTGTTGTTGGCCG
>JAEUIB010000358.1 GCA_016795255.1 Planctomycetota bacterium | reverse complement strand
TGCGAGCCGTTCTGAAAGGGATCCTAGTTCGGAGTCGACGATTCTGTCATGGCCTCGATGCGGGCGATTCTCGCCCTACGTCGACGAGCGCACGGGCCCCGCATCGGTCGACCCGTTCGGCACC
This sequence comes from Planctomycetota bacterium, assembly GCA_016795255.1. GTDB lineage: Bacteria > Planctomycetota > B15-G4 > B15-G4 > JADJEK01 > JADJEK01. The sequence continues at coordinate 3,779 of JAEUIB010000358.1, read as the reverse complement.
GAATCCGCCGACGGCGCCCATTGGACGGCGGACTGCCGGGTTACGTTCGCCCGTGGTGCGATTTCGTCGAAGGCGAGGGGACCTTGGTCGGCACACGCGGGGGCCCTCGGCGATCCTGGACGCCCGCCCCGGGCCCACGGCCGAGGCTGCGCACGAATGACGACGGAGCTCCGAATCCCGCGGTCGGAGGTCAGCGATTCCGCTCGTCGACGAACGCATGCGCGCCGACGGTTGTTGCTGGACTCGCGTCCTCGACCCCGTCGAACGGATCGGGGCGGAGGCGGGGATCCTCGCCGCCGCGCGCGTCGACCTCGGGAGTCGGCAGCGCCGGCACCGAGCGCTTCGCGTCGTCGCGGCGGTACCAATGGTTGCGCGCGAACGTGAACGACTCCGGCTCCGTCCCCGGACCGACGTTGACGACCTCGCGGACCACGCCCCCGTCGTAGACGATCAGGTTGTCGGTGAACGAGCCGCCGCGGCACGGAACGAAGCGCTCGCCGGTCGACTCTTGCAGGATGCGCACGACCCATTTGCTCGGCGTCACGATCGTGTTGAAGCGGATCGTCACGCCGTCGACGCCGACGCACGCGATCGGGGCCAGTCCGCCGACGAACGTGCAGCCTTCGACGACGACGTCTTTCGCTTCGTAGTTCGCGTCGTGCGGTCGGAAGAACGCTTCGCCGGTCGATCCGCCGGCGTTGATCGCGCGTTGCCCCGCGTGGTCGAACCGACAGCGTCGGATCGCGACGTCGCCCGACCCGCCCTTGCATTGGATCCCGCTGGACGCCGGATCGGCGTCGCGGTCGATCAACGTGCACTCGGCGATGACGACGCGATGGCAGCCGACCATGTCGATCGCCGAGCCGCCGCGGCCCCAGCGCTCGATCGTGCACTCGGTGATCGTCAGGTCGTCGACGCCGGACACCTTGATGCCGTCCGCGTTGCCGCGACCTCCGCAGTCGCGGACGACGAGCCGCTCGAGCGTCACGTGGTGCGACGCGTCGGTGATCGATCCGCCGTCGTCGATGTTCAGTCCGTTCGCGGTCGCGCGCTCGATCACGAGGTCCGACAGCGTCACGTGCGCGATCGACGAGAGGTGGATGCCGGCGACGAAGCGGGGCGGATGCGCGCGATCGGCCGCCGTGACGACGATGGGTGCGTCGGGCTCGCCGCGGAGCTCGGAACCCGACAGCGCCGCGTAGTCGCCCGCGGCGAGTTCGATGCGGTGCCCGGGACGCGCGGCGAGCAGCGCGGCGCGCAGACCGTCGTTCCCGACGACCGGCACGACCCGCTCCGAGGGGGCGGCCGCGAGCACGAGCACGATCCACGACGACGGCGTGAGCATGACGCGGACGATACCGATGGGGCCGTCTCGGCGCTTGCCCGTGCCCGCGACGGCGGGATACCCTGCGCCGCACCAAGGTCGTCCCGCCTGCCGCGACGGCGTTCCTTGGTCCAGCGCCGTTCGGGGGCCGATTGGCCGAGGATCGTTCCAGCGACGTGTCGCGCGTCCTCGCGTCGATGCGAGCCGGTGAGGCCGGCGCGATCGAGCGATTGCTGCCGCTCGTCTACGCGGAACTGCACGAGCTGGCGGTGCGGCAGATGGGCCGCAACCGGCGCGATCACACGCTGCAACCGACCGCACTCGTGCATGAGCTCTACCTGCGCCTCGCGCACGCCGACGGCGGCTTCGACGACAGCAAGCGCTTCATGGCCGTCGCGGCGACCGCGATGCGCCAGATCCTGGTCGACCACGCGCGCAAGCGCTCCGCGGCGAAGCGCGGCGGTGACCACGATCGCGTGACGATCGACGACGTCGCCGCGATCGCGCCGGCCGGCGTCGACGTGCTCGATCTCGAGGCCGCGTTGACCGCCCTCGAATCCCAGCATCCGCGACCTGCGAAGGTCGCCGAGTTGCGGTTCTACGCCGGCCTGTCGGTCGACGACGTCGCCGTGGCGCTCGAGGTCAGCGCGCGCACGGTCGACTACGACTGGCGCTTCGCCCGCGCGTGGCTGCAACGCGCGTTGTCCGGGCCCTCGGGCTCGACGAAGCCCGAATGAGCCGCGTCGATCCCGAGCGGATCCGAGAACTCTTCATCGAGGTCTGCGACCTCGACCCGAACGCGCGCGCGATCGCGCTCGATCGGGCGTGCGGGAACGACCGCGAGCTGCGCGCCGAGGTCGAATCGCTGCTGGTCGAGGACGCGCGCCACGACCTGCGCGAGTCGGTCGTCGACTCGGGAGCGTTCCTGCGCGACGCGGCGCTCGCGCTGTCGAGACCGTTGTCCGCCGGGCAACGCATCGGTCGCTATCGCGTCGTCGGCGTGCTCGGCGCCGGCGGCATGGGAGCGGTCTACGAGGCCGAGCAGGACGAGCCGCGCCGCCGCGTCGCGATCAAAGTCCTCGGCGTCGGCGCCAGCCCCGCGTTCATGGAGCGCTTCCGCCACGAAGCGCAAGTGCTCGGACGACTCTCGCATCCCGGCATCGCGCAGATCTTCGAAGCCGGGACGTTCGAGCTCGACGGAGCCTCGCCGCCGTTCATCGCGATGGAGAAGGTCGACGGCGTCTCGATCACGCAGGACGCGGAGCGCCGCGGCCTCGACGTCCGCGGTCGCATCGAGTCGGTCGTGCGGGTCTGCGACGCGGTCGAGTACGCGCACGAGCGCGGCGTGGTCCATCGCGACCTGAAGCCGGCGAACATCCTCGTCGACGCGACGGGCCAGCCCAAGGTGCTCGACTTCGGCGTCGCTCGCGTCACCGCGAAGGACACGATGATCCGTTCGCTGCACACGAGCGCCGGCCAATTGGTCGGCACGCTGCAGTACATGAGCCCCGAGCAGGTCTCGGGCGATCCCGATGCCGTCGATCGCCGGTCCGACGTCTACGCGCTCGGCGTGCTGCTGTACGAGCTCTTGAGCGGCAAACTCCCGTACGAGCTGTCGAACCGCTCGATCCCGGACGCCGCGCGCATCATCCACGACGTCGAACCGACGAGCATCGCGCAGCACGTGCGAGCGCTGCGCGGCGACGTCGAGACCATCATCGGCCGCGCGCTGACCAAGGAACCGTCGCGGCGCTATGCGACCGCGGCCGCGCTCGCCGCGGACCTGCGGCGCTTCCTGCGCGACGAGCCGATCCTGGCGCGGCCGCCGAGCACGATCGAGCAACTCGCGCGCTTCGCACGGCGCCACAAGGGACTGTCGGCCGGCATCGCGATCGCGTTCCTCGCGTTGTCGGTCGGACTCGCGATCTCGATCACGAAGACGCGTGAAGCCGTGCGCGCGACCGAGGAGTCGAAGCGCCAGACCAGTCGCGCGACGATGTCCGCCGCCGCGAGCGCGTTGGCGGCCGCGCAACCGGCGATGGCGCGCGAACTGCTCGCGTCGATCCCGCTCGCCGATCGCGGTTGGGAGTGGGACTACGTCGTGCGCGGACTCGATCAGAGCATCGCGCGCCTCGAGGCCGGCGCCGACGTGCTCGCGTCGATGATCGATCCGCACGGCTCGGTGGTCTGGATCGCACGAGCGAACGGCTCGGTCGAACGCTGGGCGGATCCGTTCGATCGTGCGGCCCTCGCGTGCTCCGTTCCCGGAGCGCTGCGCGCCGCGGTGTTCTCGCGCGACGCGACGCGACTGGTGGTGCAAGACGCGGGTTCGCCGGCGACGCTGCGCGTGTTCGATACGGCGACCGGCGCCGAACTCGCAGCGTGCCCAACGCCGTGCGATGCGAGAGTCGGCATCCACGCCGACCGCGACGTGACGCGCGTCGCGTGGGTCCAA
>JAEUIB010000340.1 GCA_016795255.1 Planctomycetota bacterium | reverse complement strand
CGTCCGATACGCGTTGAAGCGGAAGCGCGTGTCGCCGATCGCCGTGAACGCGCCGTCCTGCGAGCCCGTCGCGTCGAGGCCGGCTCGACCGCTCCACTGCAGCAGGACGTCGACGATCGCGGCGACCGCGTCCGCGCCGAGGACGCCGTGCGCGTCGAGCGACACGAGCTCGCCGTGGACGCGCAACGTCGGCGCCAAGCCCGCGGACAGATGCAAGTCCGACGCATTCTCGTCGACGCACGCGCGCAGCAGCGCGTCGAGCGTCGCGCGACCGTCGAATGCGTTCATCCGATCGTCAGCGTCCATGCTGGCGCGCTCCCTTCGTCCGTGGATCGCTTCATCGACAGCTCGAGCACGCGGCCACCCGGCTGCGTGCGCGCGAACTCGTCGAGCGCCGCGACGAGGTCCGCGTACTTGCCGCGCAGCTCGAGGCGCCGGATGCGCTGACGCACGCCTCCGACGTCGGTGACCTCCTCCGCGCGATCGGTCTGCACGACGATGCGGTGGCGGACCATCAGTTCGGCGAACTCGCGGCGCCAGATCGGGCGATCGATCGGCGCGCTCTCGCTGAGATCGTCCGTCGGCGCGGCCGTGGCCGCTCGCGCATGGCGCTCGCGCTCGATGCGCAGTTCGTCCTGCAGCGTGAACACGCGATCGTGCGCGTCGTTCAGCGCGTCGGCGCCGGGCGCTTGGCGGCGCGCTTCGTCGAGCGAGCGTTCGACTTGGTCGATCGAACGCCCGAGCCCTGGCCGCTGCAACAGCAGGTACCCACTGCAGATCAGCAGCGCGGGCAGGATCAGCGTCGCGACGAGATTGCGCCGCGCGGCGGCGATCGCTTCGGGGTCGTTCACGATCGATCCTCCGCGACGACGGGCGCGGGCGGCAGTGGCACGGAGCCCAGATTCAGCATCACGTCGAACGCGTACGGGCCCGTGCTCGTGCCCCCGTTCAGCCGACGGCTCGATTGCGGGACGACTTCGAACTCGAGCGGCACGAGGAATTCGTCGAGCAACACGATCAGCTTCTCGACTCCGCGCAGGTCGGCCGCGTAGCCGCCGATGCGTCCGCCCTTCCAGCCGATGCGCAGATCGCCGACCAGCACGCCTTCGGGGCGCCGCTCGGCCAGCGCGCGCAGCAGCAACGCGGGGATCTGCGGTTGCCAGCGCGCGCGCGCTTCGCGGGCATCGGGCAAGCCCGTGCCGCGCAGCGAGCGCAGCTCCGTGTCGAGTCGCGTCGCCTCGTCGCGCAAGCGAGCCAGCGTGTCGATCGGCGCGCGCGCGGCCGCGAGCTGCTGGCCGAGTTCGCCGCGCCGTTCGACGAGGCGCGCGCGATCGACGAAGCACGCCGCCGCGGCGAGCAACGCGATGCCGATGGCCTAGGCAACCTTGTGCGCCGTCGTCCACGGCCGTGCGCGCGGCGTCAGCAGCAAGCCGTCGTCGCCCGACGTCAACTCGCGCACCCACGCGGTGAGCCAGCGGCGCATCGCGTCGTCGTCGGCGAGGTCGACGAGCGTGCCGGCGCCGTGCGCGGCGGTGATGCCGGGCGCGAGCAGCGTCTCGACCGCGATCGCGTCGGAACCTGCGGCCGACGCGATCGCGCCGCCGAGCGCCTTCGAGCCGCGGTGCGTCGCGACGTCGACCGCGCCATCGCGACTGCCGTCGACGGTCGCCGTCACGTCGGCCCAGCGCTCGACGCGCACGAATCGACCCGCCGGCGCGAGTGCGTCGAGCGACCGCGGCAACCCTGCCGGATGGCGCAGTCCGCGCAAGCGACTGCCGAGCGACCGCACGCGCGCCGCGACGTCGTCGAGTTCGGCGCGCGACAGCTCGAGCACGTCGAACGACCGCGTCGTCGCGTCGCTGCGCCGAGGCGCGTGGACGAACGCCGCGTCCTGCGCCGCGATGCCGGAGTAGAGCTGCGCTTCGCAAGCGACGGCGTTCGCGACGTCGTGCGCCGCGAGTCCGCGCAGCGCGCGCGCGTCGAGCTCGACGCTCTGCCGGACCGCGTCGTCGGTCAGCACGTACGTCGCGGGCGCGAGGTCCCCGCCGCTGATCGCGAGGTGCGCGACGCGATCGGCCAACGAGAGGTCGGCGACCGCAGGCTCACGCCGCATCGAACGCAGGACCGGTTCGCGCGCGACGTCGAAGTCCGCGCGGACGAGTTGGTGTCGCAGCACGACGAGAAGGGTCAGTGATCGGGCCATCACGGATCCGCCAGGTCGAACACGAGTTCCGGGATGCCGCCCTGCACGACGACGACGGGTTCGATCGCGCTCGCGATGCCCGCGCCGACCGGCAACTCCTTCGCGGGCGGCGGGGTCGCGGTTTGGTACGCGCGGACCACGCGCGGTCCGACGCTGACGGCGGAGAACGTCGTCGACACGCTGGCGGTCGCGCCGATCGCGAGGACCTGTTGCTCGAGCGTCACGAGCTTGCCGTTTTGCGGACCGAACACGCGGACGACGATCTGTCCGCCGATGTTCGGATCCGGAACGACGCGGACCGGGATCACGCCGAGATGCCGCGAGGTGCTGCCAGATCCGAACTCGAGTTCGAGGTCTTCGGCGTACCCGTCGCCACCGGGTTCGCCGTCGGCGCCGAGGGACGCGATGCGCGCGATCGCGGTACCGACCTGCGCGACGTCGCCGGCTTCGTCGCGCGCGAGGAACGCTTTGCCCCAACCGTCGAACCACGCGGACTTGCCGATGCCGAGTTGCAGATACGGGCCGCGCCAACCGCACGGCAGGCGCACCGCAGGGTCGCCGGGCGCGGTCTGCAGCGCGAACGGCGTGAGGCTCGAGTGCCCCGCCCACAATTCGTCGAGAGCCGCTCCGTCGCCAGGATCTCGCACGATCGGCAACCGCCCGACGTCGGCGACGAAGCCCTCGGCCCACAGTCGTCCGCTCGGATCGAGGGCGTTGCGTCGGCCGAGGATCGCGACCTCGGCGCTCTCGAGTGCGTCGGTGGTCCGCGTGAATCGCTCTTCGTCGACGAGGCGGTCGGCCGTGACCAACGCGGTCTGCGCGATCGTCGCCAGGATGACGACGACGACGAGCAGTTCGATGAGGGTCAGACCTCGCTCGATGCGTCGCGATGCGCCGTTCACGATGCGAGTCTCCACCGTCAGGGCTGCCGCTGATCGGCGACGTTCACGTAGAGGACGACGTCGTCGCCGCACGACGCGAGGCTCGGGAAGGCGGCCGAGCCGCTCCCCGACGCGGCGTCGGTCCGCGGCGTTTCGAGGACCCCGTTGCGACCCGCGGACACGAGGCGCGCGTGCGCGAGGTCCGACGCGTCGGGAGTGCCGTCACCGTCGGCGTCGGGGACCTGCACGACGATCGGACGCTGCCACGCGTCGAGGACGACCGGATCGCCGGGCACCGCGTAGATCGCGCTGAATCCGGCCAGCGCGTCGATCTGGTACGGGAACGCCGGCGCGACGACGTACGGGCCGCGCCAGCCGATGCTGCGATCGACGTCGAACGGCGCAACCGACGGCGGCTTGCGCAGCAAGTCGGACACGCTCGACGGCAGCTTGCCGACATCGGCGAGGTAGCCGGCCGAGACGCCGAACCCACGCCCGACCGTTCCCGTGATCGCATCCCGCAGCGACGTCAGCGTGGTCGCGGTCGACGCGTCGTCGCACGATTCGATCGCGTCCTCGGAGCGCGACACCACCAGCGCGGCGATCGTCGCCAACACGACGACGACTGCCAGGAGTTCGATCAGCGTCGAACCCCTGGCAGCCCATCGGAATCGTGCGATGGCGATCCGCCGGCTCAAGCAGCGAGTTTCATCCCTGGCGTGCGCCGTTCGGGAGCGACTCGTTGAACTGCTGGATCGTGTAGTCGGAGGTGCGGCCGTACGCGTCGGACACGCCGATCAGCACGCAGCGCTCACCCGACTCGAACACCTTGAAGTACGCGATGTAGCGGCCGTAGTACTTGCCTTCGTCGCCCGGATACACCGGCGTCGTCATCATCGTCGTCGGCACGAGTCGGCTGCGCGGGCCGATGCCGACCGCGACGATCTGCGTGCCGGTCTCGGGGACCCAGTCCCAGTTCGCGGGGTTCGTCGTGTTCGGGACGAGTTCGCCCGGCACGAGGCCGCGCAGCGTCAGGTAGTACCCCGACGAGACGGACAAGTTCACGGCGGTCGCCGGGTTCAGCACCGCGGCCGGCATCGTGCCGCTCGACGGCAGGATGCGCTTGAACACGCCGCTGTCGTTCGAGTTCAGCACGCCGGTCGCGCTGGTCCAGTTGTAGACCTCGTGGTCGTACACGTAGTCGAAGCCGCCGCGCGTGAACGAGCGGCGCTGGTTCGCCGACAACGTGCCGAGGATCAGGTTCGTCACGACGCCCGGGTTGCTGTTCGTCATGCCGCTGACTTGCTCGCCCGACGCGTCGAACTTCGGCCCGTAGACGCCGTTCGGCGTGCCGTCGTTGCTGCCCGGCGTGTCCGGCGTCGTCGTCGAACCGCTGGTCGTCGCGTCGACGAGCAGCGAGTCGAGGCCTTGCGGATAGCGCTTCTGCAACACGAAGAACTGCTGGATGTTCGCGCCGAGGTCCTGCTGCGTCTTCGCGGACGCAGCCATGTCGGTGCTGCGACCGAGGCTCGCCACGGCGGGGATCACGAGACCCGCCACGGTCGCGATGATGATGAGGACGACGGTGAGTTCGACGAGCGTGAAGCCCGCCTGCCGCGCGCCGGCGCGTGGACGAACGCATGCCATGAGGACGACTCCTGTTGCGGGAATGAATCGGGACGAAGGGATGCGAGGACGAATCCGATCGACGACCGTCCGACGTGGCGGAGTCGGACGAAGTCGATGGGCGGCTTCGAACGGGAGAGCGGCCACGCCGGTTCAGGGCTCGTGAGCAATTTTTCTCGCCGAGCACGACGAAGGGGTCAGCCCCCGGACGAAGGGGTCAGCCCCCGTGCGCCCCCGTGCGCCCCGTTGCAACAGGCGCACGGGGGCTGACCCCTTCGTCACCGGCTACCCTGCGCGCCATGACCGACGCACGCACGCTGTTCTCGAAGGCCCTCGTCCTCGCGCCGATGACGAAAGGCTCGAACCTCCCCTACCGGCGGCTGTGTCGCGAACTCGGCGCCGACGTCACCGTCGGTGAGATGGCGCTCGCACGACACGTCGCGCAGAAGAAGCGCGCGGAGCTCGCGCTGCTGCGCACGCACCCGACCGATCATCCGTTCGGCGCGCAGCTCGCCGATCGGCACGACGCGACGCTGGACGTCGCCGCGAAGGTCGCGGCCGAGCGCGGCGCGGACTTCGTCGATCTCAACTGCGGTTGTCCGATCGACGAGTTCACGCGCAAAGGTCTCGGCGCAGCGCTGCTGCAGCATCCCGCGAAGTTCGCGCGACTCGTCGCGACGCTGCGCAAGGCCGTCAGCCTGCCGATCACCGTGAAGCTGCGGCTCGGCTGGAACGACGACACGAAGAACTTCCTCGAGCTCGCGCGCCTCGCGGTCGACGCCGGCGCCGACGCGATCACGTTGCATGGGCGCACGCGCGAACAGCGCTACTCGAAGGCCGCCGACTGGGACGCGATCGCCGCGCTGAAAGCGAGCGTCGACGTCCCCGTGATCGGCAACGGCGACCTGCTGACGTGGTGGGAGATCGACGAGCGCTGGACGAAGAGCGGCGTCGACGCGGTGATGATCTCGCGCGGCGCGCTGATCAAGCCGTGGATCTTCCAGGAGGCGAAAGAGAAGCGCACGATCCACAAGACCGGCGCCGAGCGCCTCGCGATCCTGCGCCGCTACGTCGAACTCGCGCGCGAGCACTTCGGCACCGACGATCACGCGACGGTGCGGATCCGCATGTTCCTCGTTTGGCACCTCGCGTTCTTCTGCCGCTACCGCCATCTGCCCGACGCGACCTACCGCCAAGACGCGTGGTCGCATCCGCTGCTGCAGACGCGATTGCCGGATCCTCCGCCGATCACGGACGGGCTCGAGGGATTGCTCGCACGCGTCGACAAGGCCGCGCACGAACACGTCGCCGCGATCGCGCTCGGTGAAGTCGCCGAGGATGCACCACATCCGCCGCTGCCCGAGAGCACGCGCGAGGCCGTCGTCGAAGCCGAGGCGAAGGGGTGAGGAATGGGAGGGAGTGGGAGTCGATGCTTGGAGCGGAGTGGGATTGATCGGGACCGAACGGGATTGAACGGGACTGAACGGGACTGCACGGGACTCAACGGGACTGCACGGGATTGCGCGGGATTGCGCGGGGCGCTTCGCTTTTTGTACCGCGAGCTGAGCTCGCGTCTGGTTGGTGGGACAGGGGGCGGCCTAGACTTGGTCTCGACATTGGTCTCGGTGGAGTCGATCGATGAACTTGCTGCGTGTCGTGCCGGTTCTGTTCGCACTTGGCGTTGTCGTTGCCTGTTCGAAGACCGAATCGACCTCCGCACCCGCAGCCGCGGAAGTGCCCGCGGACGCCGAAGTCGTCACGCTCGCGATCGAGGGCATGACGTGCGGCGGTTGCGAGGGCACCGTGCGGGGCTTGCTCGAAGCCGCGGCCGGCGTCGTGCGCGTCGACGCCGTGAATCACGAGACCAAGCGCGCGACGCTGGTCGTGAAGAAGGGCACCGACAAAGCCGCGCTGTGCGCCGTCGTGAAGGACGGCTACACCGCGACCGTCGCGCCGTGATCGACGGGCTCGGCGTCAGCCCGAGTCGACGCAACGCTCCACGAAGTCGGCACCGAGGCGTCGCGCGAAGCGCGCGGACTCGGGCGTCGAACCCGCGAGGCGACGCAAAGCGTCGATCCGAGCCCCACGCGGTTCGCCGTTCTCGGCGATCGCTCGCGCGGCTTTGAGGAACCCGAGGAACGACCCGCCATCGCGAGCCACCGGACCGATCGCGCTGTCGATCGTCGTCGGCATCGGCTCGCGCCCGTAGCCTTCGTCGCGCCCGTACCCACCGATCCTCAACACGCGGAACGCAGGAACGAATCGGCCATCCCCAGGCGCACACCCGGGATCGGGCGCGACGGTGCCCGCGACGCGCTCGCCGTGACGGGCGAGAACCGCGAGAGGAACGTCGACGTCGAGCCGAGCGACGAACTCGAAGCCGTCGGGCTCGACGAGGTCGGGCAGCGAGGGAAGCCGCCGCCCGCCGCGAACGAACGAGAACAAGCCTCGAAGCCAACCGCCGAGAGAACTCATGAACGAGGATTCCAGCGAAGGACGAGGTTGGAGCAAGCCACGGGATCGAGGCTGAGATCCAGACCCGAGGCCGAGACCCGGGACCGAGAACCGATCACCGAGACCCGGTGAACGACCGCGCTTCGCGCGGACCGTGTTCGCTCGCTTCGCTTGCGATCGTGCTTCGCACGACCGGCAGGAGAGCGCGACCTACCTGATTAGGGTGCAGCGGTGCGCGCTCTCAGGGAACGATCACCGAGACCCGCGAACCTCAGGCCGCGGAATGAGCTCCTCGGCGATTGAGTCCG
>JAEUIB010000329.1 GCA_016795255.1 Planctomycetota bacterium | reverse complement strand
CCTACGTCCAGTACTGCCACGCGCGCATCGCGAGCGTGCTGCGCAAGGCCGGCAAGCCGTCGGATTCCGACCTCGCGCGCGCCGACTTCACGCGGCTGCAAGCCGACGTCGAGCGCGAGCTCGTCCGCAAGATGAGCGATTTCGGAGCCGTGCTGGCGCGGGCGGCCGATGCGTGCGAACCCTCGTTCGTCGCGGATTATCTGCTCGAACTCGGAGCGGTGCTCAACCGCTTCTACATCGAATGCCGAATCCTCGGCGAAGAGCCGGCCACGTCGGAGGCTCGGCTCGCGCTCGTGCGAGCGGCCCAAATCGTGTTGAAGAACGGGCTCGCGGTCCTCGGACTCGTGGCCCTTGAGGAGATGTGATCCCATGGACGAACTGAAGAAGCTGATCCGCGACATCCCGGACTTCCCGAAGAAGGGAATCCTGTTCAAGGACGTCACTCCGTTGCTCGGTAACGGCGAGGGACTGCGACTGACCGTCCGCAAGCTCGCGGACCTGATCGCCGGCAAGCACGTGACGAAGGTCGTCGGCATCGAGTCGCGCGGCTTCATCTTCGGCACCGCGTTGGCGCACGAGATGGGCCTCGGCTTCGTGCCGGTCCGCAAGCCGGGCAAGCTGCCCTACCAGACCGTCCGCGAGTCGTATTCGCTCGAGTACGGCACCGACGCGATCGAGATGCACCGCGACGCGGTGGCGCCGGGCGAACGCGTCGTCATCGTCGACGACCTGCTGGCGACCGGCGGCACGATGGCCGCGGCCGCGAAGCTGGTGCGCGCCGTCGGCGGCGAGCCGCTCGCGGGCCTCGTCGTCATCGAGCTGAAGATGCTGAACGGTCGCGACAAGCTGCGCGGCCTCGACGTCCACTCCCTGCTGCAGTACTGACGCCGTGGTCGTGTCGCCGAAGTCGTCCCGGTTCGCGCTGCTGCTGCTCGTCGGAATCGCGGCCGGCTGCTCGGAAGGCTCCGAGGCCGAGCGCGCGTTCCGACGTGCCGCGGACGCCCTCGAGCAGTCCGAGCGCGCCGGTGCGATCGAGGCCGCGGCGCGCGATTGGCGAGCCCTTGCCGACGAGGCGCCGACGCGCGAGATGCGCGCACAGGCCGAGCTCGGACGGGCCCGCTGCGAAGCGGCGCTGGCCGCGCGGGACCACGGGCGGCGATTGCTCGAAGCGTTGCCCGACCGGGTCGACGGCCATTCGCTGGCGGCGCTCGACGCGATCACCGCGGAGCAAGCCGCGCGCTTCGTCGGCGGCCCGTTCGAGCGCGAGTTCCGCGAGCTGCAAGACCTCGTGCGTGAACAGTGCAAGGCGCGAGCGCAGGAGCTCCGGGCCCGCCAAGCGGCGATCGCACGGGAGATCGTCGGGCGCGGCGAGTTCACGGCGGCGCTCGACTACCTCCAGGGGCTCGAACGCAGCCGGTCGCCGGACGATCGCTCGGACATCACGCTGCTGCTCGACGAAGTCGCGGCGGCGTCCGACCGCGCGGCGAACCAAGTGCTGGAACGCGCGACCGCGCTGGCGGCGACCGATCCGGTCGGCGCTCTGGCGCTGATCGACGAAGCGCTGCCGCGATTCCAAGGCACGAGCGGTTCGATCGAGCTCGCACGGGCCCGCGTCGAGCGCGCCGAGGACGTGCGCCGATCGGCATCAGTCCGCAAGTCGACCGGCGAGAAGACTCCGTCGAAGGACCCGGACGATCCGTGAAGCGTGCGGCATCCGCGTCGAATGCCCGGTAGGGTGCAAGCGACGAGGCGCTCACGAGCGGCGGAAACGGCTGTGGAACCCTTTTTGAATCGCCCGTTTTCTTCCGCCGAATTCGTGGGCTAGAGTGAACCGCGACTCGGCCCGAGTTCCTCGGAACCGATCGCCAGCAACGTGGAGCGGCCATGGTCACGGACTTCCAGGATCGCTTGCGCCAGATTCGCGAAGAGCAAGACCAGGCGCAGCGCCAGGCCCGCGCTGCCGACGCCGAGCGTGAACTCGCGCGTGCGTCCGCGGTCGAACTGCGACTCGAGCGCCGCGAACAGCTCGAACACGTGATCGACGAGTACGCCCAGAAGTTCAGCGGCGAGGTCGCGGGCTTCGTCCGCACGAAGTCGTTCTTCGAGGGCAAATACCGCATCGAGCTGCATTGCGACGAAGTGCTGTTCGACGCCCAAGGGCACCTCGGCAAGTTCTTCTCGCGGTTGACGTTCCTCCTCGAGATCCGTCCGGACGCCGAGTCGATCCAGGTCCACGTGAAGAAGACCGTCACGAACGGCGACCGCGATTCGTCGTCGTACGCGGTCGACTACGGCACGGCCGATCTCTCGGGGTTCAATCGCTTCGTCGAGGAGCAGTTCGTCGAGTTCGCGGCGGACTTCCTGAAGTCGTCGCGCGGGCGCACGCTGAAGCCCGTCACGACTCCCTGACCGAACACTCCAACGAACTCTCGCAACGTCGGGGCGCTCGAGGCCACTCGGGCGCCCCGACGGCGTTGCACGGCCCCATTCACGGTTTCTCCACCGTCATCACCCGGCTTTTCACACCTTCTCCTCAAGTCGAAACGGTCTGGCACGAATAAAGTGGATAGCCTGACATTTTTCGTCTTGACCAGGACATCCAGCCGCTACACTCTCCGCCCGGGCGAACGCCGCTGCGCCGTGTGACGGCGGACGCCCACAGGCAAACCTCCCGAAAGGGAGGGACGCAAAGCTTCAGGGCCTAAGCCGCTCCTCGAAGAGCGGGATGGCAGCCAGTTGCCGACCCGAGCGCGACAGGGAAAGCCGCGCGACGAGTCGAAAGGAGTTCCGATGAGTCGCGAGTCGACCCGCGCCAAGCTCAACGCCCCCTCGTTCCTCGCCCGCAATCGTCCGGCGCCCGCGCGCACCGAGACCCCGACGAAGGAAGACGGCGAGACCCCCGCCAACAGTGAGATCGACGACGTCTGGCGCCAGTACAAGGCGCAGGGCTCGCCGGAGCTCCGCAACCAACTCATCGAGCGCTACATGCCGCTCGTCCGCTACATCTCCGAGCGGCTGCTGGTCAGCCTGCCGAAGAGCATCGAACTCGAAGACCTGCAGAGCGCGGGCGTCTTCGGGCTGATGGACGCGATCGACGGCTTCGACCTCGAGCGCGGCATCAAGTTCAAGACCTACTGCACGACGCGCATCCGCGGGTCGATCCTCGACGAGCTGCGCTCGCAGGACTGGGTGCCGCGACTGGTGCGCATCAAGGCCGGTCAGATCTCGCGCGCGGAGCAGCAGCTCGAGATGGAACTCGGCCGGTCACCGACCGCGTACGAGATGGCGAAGAAGCTCGGCATCTCGATCCACGACTACTCGGACCTCAAGGAAGCGTCCTCGGCCCGCACGATCTTCTCGCTGTCGGAGAAGTGGGACGAGCGCGACGACGACGACTCGCTGAGCAAGATCGAGGTGCTCGAGGACAAGCAGGGTTCGAACCCGCTCGACGCGCTGAACCAGAAGGACGTGATGCACGCGATCACGCGCTCGCTCTCCCGCAAGGAGAAGCTGATCGTGATCATGTACTACTACGAAGGTCTGACCATGCGCGAGATCGGCGAGATCCTGAACCTCACCGAGTCGCGCGTCTGCCAGATTCACTCGAACGTGATGAACAAGCTCAAGGTCCAGCTCGACAAGGTGCGCGGCAAGCTGCTGAGCTGACCCGGCGACTCCGACGGAACGGATCTCCACCGACGGGGGCTTCGGCGCGGCGCGCCGGCGCCCCCGGCGCGTTTCCGCGAAGACGTGCCTCGTTCAGCGCGCGGTCGTTTCGACCACGACGACGCCGTCGGGTCCGACACGAATCGCCGAACCGGCGGTGACCCCGTTCACGTCGGTGCTCGTGCCATCCGCCCAACGCACCGTGACGCGATCCGGATCCCGAGCGACGCCGAAGAACGCCCGCGGATCGTTCGCCGCGCAGTACGACCCGGGCTGCCCGATGATCCGGCGTTGCACGTGGCCGTCGACGCGGATCTCGACGATCGCCCCACGCGCGGGGCCGCCGCGCTTGTCGACCACGTGGACCCGCAACGGCCGCCCGACGCGCGTGCCGTCGTTTCGCAACAGCACCGCGGGGCCGTCGTTCTGCGCGATCAGCGCATCCAGGTCGAGGTCGTCGTCGACGTCGGCCAGCGCCAACGCGCGCCCGACTCGGCGCTCCGCGAGGGCCGGCGCCAGCCGGTCGCCGAGTTCGGTGAACACGCCGCGACCGTCGTTGTCGAACACGAGGCAGCGTTGCCGGAAGGTCACCGGCGTGCCGGGCTGGATCGTCTCGACGTTGTCGATGATGTGCCCGTTGACGACGAACAAGTCCTCGTCGGCGTCGAGGTCGAGATCGACGAACGCCGTGCCGAAGCCGACGAACGGCAGCGACACGACACCGAGTCCCCGCGGCAACGTCGCGTCCTCGAACACCAGGGTTTCCACCTGGCGGTAGAGCGTGTTCGTCTCCTGGTCGAGGTTCGTCACGAACAGGTCGAACCGACCGTCCCGATCGGCATCCCCGACCGTCACGCCCATGCCGGCCTGCGTGCGGCCGTTGACGTCGTACGCGGCGTTGGAATCGGTGGACACGTCGCGGAACGTCCCGTCGCCTTCGTTGCGGAACAGGAAGTTCGGCGTCGAGTCGTTGGCGACGTAGACGTCCTGATCCCCGTCGAGATCGAGGTCCGCGGCGACGACGCCGAGCCCCTTGCCGTCGACGTCGTGGATGCCGGCGGCGCGCGTGACGTCGCGCAATCGCCCCGCGCCGTCGTTCTCGTAGAGCACGTCGGCGGCGGATCGGAACCGATCGGGGTGCGGATACGCGACGAAACCGGCTCCGCGCGGCGACAGGGCCAGTGCCGCGCGCAGGTCGTACTCGACGTAGTTCGTCACGTAGAGATCGAGGTCGCCGTCGGCGTCCTTGTCGACGAAGACCGCCGACGCCGACCACGACGGAT
>JAEUIB010000298.1 GCA_016795255.1 Planctomycetota bacterium | reverse complement strand
CGTGCCGCGGATCGATCGGCCGTCGCGCAGGAGCTCGAACGCGACGGCGCGATCGATCGGCAGATCCGCGCGGGTCCGCCGCGCGCGCGGCCAGTCCTCGGGGAACATCGTGCGCAGTGGCACGCCGTCGATCGACGCCAGCACGTCGCCGGCGCGCCAGCCCGCGGCTTGCGCGACGCTGTCCGGCTCGACCGACGCGATCAGCGCTCCGTGTGGCGCATCCGAGCTCGTCGGGGTCGCCGAGGTCGCGGCCGGCACCGGCTGCAGCGTGACGCCGAGTTGCGATCGCACGACGCGACCATCGCGGAGGATGCGCAGCATCACGTCGACGACGATGTCGGCGGGGATCGCGAAGCCGAGGTTCATCGCTTGGCGGAACCCGCGCGTGTTGATGCCGACGACGCGGCCGGCGAGATCGACGAGCGGCCCGCCCGAGTTGCCCGGGTTGATCGCCGCGTCGGTCTGGATCCACGTGTTGTAGAGGCCGGTCTGCTGACCGCCGTCGAGCTCGAGGATGCCGAGATCACGGTCGAGGCACGACACGACGCCGAGCGACAGCGAGCGCGACAGGCCGAGCGGTGATCCCATCGCGACCACGAAGTCGCCGACTTGCAGCGCGTCTTCGGTCGCGAACGTCGCGTGCGGCACTTCGTCGACGCCGAGTTCGGCGAGATCGAGCTTCACGATCGCGAGGTCCGTCGCCGCGTCCGCGCCGATGCGCGTGGCGCCGCAGCGCCGCTTGTCGGACAGCGTGCAGACCAGACGCTTCGCGGTTCCGGCGACGTGGAAGTTCGTGACGACGATGCCGTCCTTGCTGACGACGACTCCGCTGCCGTGCAGTGCGGTCTCGATCGTGCGGCCACCGCGCGCGACGTCGACGACCGGCTGGATGTGGACGAGGGTCGGGAACACCGCGTCGCGCGCGCGACGGATCTGCGCGTTCATCGCGGCGGTGGAGACTTCGTCCTCGGCGCCGGTCGGATCGGAGGCGACGGCGCTCGCCGCGACGAAAAACGTCAGCGACGACGACAGGATGCCGAGGGCCAGGCGACGAAGACTCATCGGTTCCTCCGCGGTGCGGATCGGGAGCGGAACGAGCGCGAAGCGTCCATGCATCGGCAGATGCCCGGTCCCACCGAAGCGCGAACCTGCGGGACCCCGGAAGAAGGGGGCGCAGTAGACTCCGCCGCTTCGAAACCGCCGTCGAGACCGAGGGTCATGGAGCCCGCGTCGCCATCGCAGTCCGATCCCGCGCGCGCCGAGGCGTTCCTGACGGACCTCGCGCACGCGCTCCATCGGCACGGGATGCCGGCGTATCGCATCGAGGATGCGCTGACGCGCGTCGGTCGCGCGTTCGGCGTGCTGCTGCAGGCGTTCACGACGCCGACGGGATTGCAGCTCGCGTTCGGTCCGCTCGAGGATCAGCGGTTGCGGCTGCTGCGCGTCGAGCCCGGCTTCGTCAACCTCGCGCGCGTCGCGGCGCTGTCCGAGCTGATCGAGGACATCGTCGAGAACAAGCTCGACGCGACGGCGGCGTCCGCGCGCCTGATGATCCAGGAGCGCGAGGCGCTGCCTCACGGGCGCGAACTGACGCTCGCCGCGTGGGCGATCGCGTCGGGAACGTCCGCGGTGTTCTTCGGCGGCGGCGCGCAGGATGCGATCGCCGCGAGCTGCATCGGGCTGTGCGTCGGTTGGATCGCCGTGCTCGCGCGTCGACTCGATCGCATCGCGCGCGTGTTCGACGTGCTGGCGAGCTCGCTCGCCGCGACGCTCGCCGGACTCCTGCACCTGTTGCCTTGGTCGATCTCGCGCGACGCCGTGACGCTGTCCGCGATCGTCGTGCTGCTGCCCGGGTACAGCTTCACGGTCGGGCTCAACGAACTGGCGGCGAAGCACCTCTCGTCCGGCACGGCTCGCCTCGGAGGCGTGTTCACGACGCTGCTGATGCTCGTGTTCGGCACGGCGGTCGGGTACACGGCGATCGACATCGCCGAGCGCGGGCTCGCACCGTGGCTGGCCGAGCTGGCGCTGCCGACGCTCGCGAACCGACCGCTGCCGTCGTGGATGGCGTGGATCGCGCTCGTGCTGGCGCCGCTGTCGTACAAGGTGCTGTTCCAGGCGCGGCATCGCGACACGGTGATCATCGTGCTGGCGGCCGTGCTCTCGTTCCTCGCCGCGCGGTTCGGTGCGCGACAGTTCGAAGCGCTCGACCCGGAGCGCGCGATGCTCGCCGCGCCGTTCGGCGCCGGTCTCGGAGCGTTCGTGCTCGGCTTGTTCAGCAATCTGCTGGCACGCTGGCGGCGCTTGCCCGCGGCACTGTCG
>JAEUIB010000275.1 GCA_016795255.1 Planctomycetota bacterium | reverse complement strand
CTCCGGTGCCTCCGGGTCCCGCACCGCCGTCACCGTTTTCCATGGTCCCGTTCACGTTCACGTCGTCCGACCCGCCTCGCGCCGCGCTCGCGATCGAACGGAGTTCGATCCGGGCGCGACCGCTCGCCCTTCCATGCGTTCGCGCATCGCTTCGAATCGGGCTCGGCTGTGGGCTTGCTCGGTGTCGCTCGATGGACGATGCTCGCGCCCGCCGCCTTCTCCACTCTCTCCCGCTTGCTCGAGGATCCCGATGCGCTCGAACCCTTGGATCGGTGCGGTGCTTTTCGTCGCTCTTGGTACTCCGCTGCTCGCCGACGACTGGACCAATGCGGGGGGTGGGCCTGGGCGCGATGGATCCTCCGACGAAGTCGGGCCGGTGAGTTCCAACCTGCTTTGGTCCGGCGGGCGGAGTTCGATCATCGCTTGGCAGCCCGTGACCTCCGGTCGCCGTGTGTTCATGGTGCGGCAGCTCGGCTTCGTGCCGAGTGGCGTGCCGAACGAAGCGCCGATCGTCGCGCAGGATCTCGATACCGGCGCCGAACTGTGGGTCACGAACCTGCCTTACAACACCGGCGATTGGACGCCTTGGATCGCGGGTTGCTCGAACGGGCTCGTGTACGCATCGAGATCGGGCAACGGCGCGTCCGTCGCCGCTCGGTTGCATGCGTTCGATCAAGAGACCGGCGCGCAGGCTTGGATCTCGCAGGAGACGATCAAGACCGGGGCGTACGACGGCGTGGTGTTCGCTGCCGACGGTGATCCGATCGTCGCTTGGCATCAAGCGATCCGGCGCATCGACGCGGACACCGGCGCGACGGTGTGGACGACTCCACGCATCGGTTCCATGAGTGGCAACTGCGGCGTCGCGGTCCACGGCGACGCGGTGTACTCGTGCGAAGTCGTGCCCGGTGGCCACGCGATCAAGCGCTTCGATCTCGCGACCGGTGCTCCGCAATACGTCGGACCGACGATGCCCGGCTTCACCGTGCAGAACGTGCCGATGGTGGGGCCCGACGGCTCGATCTACCTGTCGCGCACGCAGAACAACGTGACGGTCGACTTCTTCTACGCATTCGCCGACGACGGCACCGCGATCACGCAGAAGTGGAGCGTTCCCGCCGCTTGGTCGACGTCCAGCGAGTTCGCGGTCGGTCCCGACGGCTCCGTCTACATGCTCGCGCCCGGCAACGTGCTCGCGCGGCTCGATCCCTCGACCGGAGCTACGCTGAACACCTCGGTCGTGCTCGCGACGGGAGCGATCACGCCCCGACTCGCCGTCGACTGGGAAGGAAAGGTCTACGCGTCGAACGGCGGCGGCTCGAACGGCCGCGTGTTCTCGTTCAACGCCGACCTGACGACGCGTTGGTCGCTGAACGTGACGAACGTGAACATCGGCGCGCCGCTGCTCGGTGAAGGCGGTACGCTCGTCATCGCGGGCACCGGCACCAACGTGCGTGCTTACCGCTCGCCGTCCGCGTGGTCGTCGATCGACGGCGGCATCGCGGGTTCACTCGGCGAGCCCGCGCTCGTCGGCAAGGGCTCCGTGACGGTCGGCTATCCCGTCGCGCTGCGGATGACCGACGGCGTGCCGTTCATGCCGACGTTCGTGTTCGTCGGCACCTCGCGCATCGACGCGCCGCTGTTCGGCGGCACGCTCGTGCCGTCGCCGGACATCACGATCGGCCCGTTCGCCCTCGACGCGAACGGTGGCTTCGAGTTCGGAGCGCCCTGGCCCGCGGGAGTCCCGAGCGGCGTGCAGATCTGGGTCCAGAGCTGGAGCATCGACGCCGGCGCACCGCAGGGCGTCGTCGCGACCGATGGGTTGCAGTTGACGGTGCCGTGAAGGTGCTCTGACGACGGGCGAGGCCTCTCGAGGGCGCGACGAACGCACAGCGGCGGCTCCGCGCAGTTCGCGCGAAGCCGCCGCCGTCATCTCGAGGATCGAGTCACGAAGCGCTGAGCGATTCGCCCCTCACTTCGCCGGCTCGAGCGTGTGCGACAGTCCCAGGACCGAGAACGACGTGCCGTACGGCTTCGTGCAGTTCGCGATCCAGAAGTCCCACGTCGCGCCGTCCTTCTGCTGGCACTTCATGATCTCGGTGCGCAGGCGATCGCGGTAGCGAGCGCGGTCTTCCGGCGGCAACAGCTCGAGCACGCGCGACGCGTAATAGTGGCCGAACAAATAGAAGTAGGCCGCGTTCGCGTAATACGCCTCGTGCGGGATCGGCTTGTTGCGCGCGACGTCGAGGAACTTGTGGTGCTCGAAGAACAGATCGAGCCCCTTCGTCAGCGAGCCCTCCGGCAACTTCGCGCCCGCGCGCGTCAATGCGTAGTTGCAGACCTGGATGCGACCGAGCGAGCCGCGGACGTTGTCGATGCTCTCGAGCATCAACGAGCCGCGACTTGGCCTCGGCTCGACGTTGTACGTGTACGCGCCCGTCGGCAGGCGGCACGCCTCGATCGCCTTGACCGCGCCGTTGAACACCTTGTCGTCGACCGTGATGCCCGCGGCGCGCGCTTCGACCAGCGCGATGAGTCCGGACGCCGTCGTGAACGACGTCGCCCACTCGGGCCGCCAGCCCGCGTTCGGATTGGCGTAGTAACCCCAACCGCCCTTCGGCGATTGGTACTTCGCCATGCCCGCGACGTACGACGCCGCCGCTTCGCGCATGCGCGCCGTCATCGCGTGCTCGGCGAAGTGCGGATGCTGCAGCGCACGCGAGATCGCCGTGAGCCCGTAGATCAGGCCCCAGACGTTGTCGACGTCCCAATCGGCGGGGCGCACGAGGTTCGCGTTCGTGATCAGGTACTCGATGCCGCGCTCCGCGGCCTTCAGCGACGTCTCGTCGCGGCCGAGTTCGAGCACCGAGATCGTCGACAGGCCCGTCGTGCCGACCGTCCAGCAGTGGTACGTCGCCGGATTGCCGAACGCGCTCGTGAACGTGGCGTTCTTCACGCCACCCCACGACCCGTCCTCGTTCTGGTTCGCGAGCAGGAAGTCGACGCCGCGCGTGATCGACGCGATGACGCTGGCGTCGTCGACCTCGACGCGCGCCTTCGGCGGCGGCGGAGTCTTGTCGTCCTCCGCCGGCGCGAACAGCGCGATCGCGGTGAGACCGAGCGGAGCGAAGTTCACGGCTTCGGCCCCGACAGCTTCGCCAGCTCCTCTTCGATGCCGGCCAGCTCGTTCTGGACGTTCATCAAGCCGATCTGCTTGTTCTTGCGCTGGACCTCGCTGTCACGCTTCGCCGACTCGAACGCGTTCTTCTTCGCGATCAGGTCGAGTTCGAGGCGGCGGCGCTCGCGCGGCATCTCGAGCTTCTTCATCGTGTCGATGCCGGCCTCGTCGAGCTTGATCTGCGCCATCGTGCGCTCGGCGTTGCGCTTGCCGCGGCTGACGACGAACTCGGCCGTCATGTCGTTCAGGTCCTGGTCCTTGTACATGAGCTCGATCTGCTTCAGTTCGTCCGCGGCCTCCTGCGCGCGGTCCTTGCCACGCAGCAGGCTGAGGTCCGCCTGCGCCATGCGCTGCGGCAGGTCGACCTTGTCGAACTGATCGAGCTTCTGCTGTGCGAGCGTCAGCTCGGCTTCGGCCGCGGCGAGCTTGTTGGCCAGATCGATCTCGAAGTTCGCCATCTCCATCTCGGCGACCGCGAGACGCGCCTTCGTCACCGCCATGCGGCGCTCGACGCCCTTGATCTTGGCCGTGTTGTCCTCGGCCGGCTTCGCTTCCGGCTTGGCCT
>JAEUIB010000274.1 GCA_016795255.1 Planctomycetota bacterium | reverse complement strand
GATCCCTCGAGCGGGATTGGGCTGCGGCGAAGGCCTGGCTCGCGAAGGAACTGGGTGCGTGAACCCCGACCGCCTCGCTCGCGTCTTCGACGTGTTCAAGCGTTCGCTCGACCTCGACGCGGACCGCCGGGCCGCGTTCGTCGCGTCGGAGTGCGCGGACGACGTCGAAGTGCGCGACGAGGTGACGAAGATGCTCGCGCACCACGCGGCGACCGGGTCGTTCCTCGAGCCGCCCGACGCGGCGACGATGGCCGCGGCGGCGGCACGAGTCGGTGAACCCGAAGAACGTCGCCGCTACGGAGAGTTCGAACTGATCGAGGCGATGCCGCGCGGCGGCATGGGCGTCGTGCACCGCGCGTACCAGCCGAGCCTCGACCGGGTCGTCGCACTGAAGATCCTCGGCGCTCGCTTCGCACCGACGCAGGTCGAGATCGATCGCTTCCGGCGCGAGGCGCGAGCGGTCGCCAAACTCGACCATCCCGGCATCGTGAAGTTGTTCCAAGTGGGCGAGACCGACGGCGACCACTGGTTCGCGATGGAGTTCGTCGACGGGCGCAACCTCCAACAGGAACTGGCGATCGCGAAGGGATCGTCACCCGGGGACGCGCGCTGGTCGCGCTTGTTGCCGGACCTGCGATCGACCGGCGCATTCGCGACGGTCGCGACGCTGGTCGCGGCGGCGGCCGACGCGATCCAGCACGCACACGAGCACGGCATCGTCCACCGTGACATCAAGCCGAGCAACCTGCTGCTCGACCGCACCGGTCGGCTGCGGGTCGCGGACTTCGGACTGGCGAAGGACGAGTCGCTGGGCTCGCTGACGAACACCGGCGACGTCGCGGGGACCGCGGCGTACATGAGTCCGGAACAAGCGCACGTCACGAAGGCCGAGGTCGACCACCGCACCGACATCTACTCGCTCGGCGTGGTGCTCTACGAATTGCTGACGCTCACGCGCCCGTACGAAGGCAAGACGAGCCGCGACATCATCGACCGCATCGGCGCGGCGGATCCGCCTCCGGTACGCAAAGTGAATCCGCGCGTCCCGAGGGACCTCGCGCTGGTCTGCGAGAAGGCGATGAGCCGCGAACCGGCGGATCGGTATCCGACGGCCAAGGAGTTCGCGGAAGATCTGCGGCGGTTCCTGGGGCACGAGGCGGTCGAAGCGCGCGGGGTGGGGTGGTGGACGGCCCTACGTCGCAAGGCGCATCGGCACCGCCTTCCACTTGCTTTGGTGCTTTGCGTACCGATCGCCGGTGTCGGCTTTAGGCTCGAAACAAGCGTGTTGAACTACCGTAAAGCGCGTCACGGGGATCTGCGGTACGCAGTCGACGACGTTCCTGCGCCGGGTGCCCCGCTTCGCCACCGGATTGTGTCCTCTTGCATCGGTCACCTCGTCGAGTTGCGCTGCACCGCGTGAACCGGGACGTCCGTATCCCGGCGTCGATGGTTCGATCTCATTCGAGCCGGACGGTTTGCAGGTGACGCGCGGCTCGGAACAGCCAGGGGATCGTCTCGGTCCACGCCACGAACCGATACCAAATGGCGCGGGCGCTGCGCACGATCAGGGCGGGGATGCGCACGATCTCGTTCAGGAAGGTGCGAAACGACATCGTGAGCAAGGCGCGCCGCTGCGCTTCGTGTCGCGGGCGCCAGCGCGCGCTGTGCGGCAACAGAAGCGCGAGCCACGCTTTGAGCGACCACGCGAGCGAGACGATCACGGAGTAGGCCCAGTTGCTGTCGAGAGCGTCGAGCGGCGCGGTCAACGCGGGCACGCCGTTCTTCAACTGCTCGATGAGCTTCTCCTGGTTGCACCGATCGTTGGCGGTGAGGACCACGTCGCGCGCCGAGAGGTCGTGTCGGTTGGTGATGAAGAAGAAGTAGCGGACCTCCGGATACAGCACGGCCTGGCCCTGCTTCACGTCGATCGTCTTGCGCACGACCACGCATCGGTACGGCCGCTTGCACGCGAGCGGCTGGATCGGAAACTCGGCGACGTGCTCCTCGATCAGCTCCAAGCACTTGAAGCCGCGCTGCTCGACGATGGCCCGCTTCACGCGCGGCCGCTTCGCGCGAGTCCCGGCGCGAGACGTCGCATGCTCGGAGCGATCGAGAAGCGTCCAAGCCGACGCAGGAAGGCCATCCGCCTTCATCACGACGCCTTCGCGAGCGTCGGTGCCGAAGACGAACTCGACGCCGCCATCGTCCCAGTGATCGAGGAACTTGGTCTGCTCGAAGTCGGTGTCGCCGCGGCAGACGATGCGACGAAAGCCCGCGTCACGGAGCAGTGCCACCGCCTCGTCGATGCGAACGGCAGCACCCTCGTGCGACGGTCGGTTTCCCGGTCGATTCACGATGAAGAGCGGCTCCGCCGTGTTCGCGAGCGAGACCAGTAAGGGATGGAACCCCCAGCGACCGTCGTAGCTGATGTTCATCCCGGACTTGCATTCGCCGTAGGTCTCGACGATCGAGCCATCGACGTCGAGGTAGGCGCATTCGAAGAAGTCGGCGGGCTGCTGCTTCCAGACCAACCGGCGGACCTCGTTTGCCGCGCCCATCAGGTCCTCGATGTCGGCCGGCTTGAAGCGACGGCAGAAGTCACCCGCCGTCGTCGGATCGGGCAGTGCCTTGGCGCCGAGGGCATCGAGAAGCGCCTCGTCGCGACGCCGCAACTCGAGATCCTCGATCCGCGTGCCGCCGCACAAGATGTTGAACGCCAGCGCGAGCACGTGATCGGACTCGTGGTACGGCAGGTGCGCCTTGAGCACGTGAACGCGCCGATCGATCGTGCGCGCGAGGCCGATGCGCTCGATCAAGAGCCGCAGCACGCCGATCCCGCCAGCAGCGATGCCGCGGTCGCGACTCGCGAGCTCGTAGCGCACCGGCGCGCTGCCGATCATCCTCCGCCCGCCGTTGCTCTCCCTCGACCGAGCCAGTCGCTCGTCGACTCGCCTCTTGCGCCGCGCCGCCCGGGATCGTGTACTTGGCTTCACTTGAAAGGTCCTGTTTGTTGTTTGCGTACTTGGTCTTCGCAAACCCTTGGACGCGCAGCAAACAGGCCTTTCTCGTTCGAATTCAGGGTTTATTGCTATCGGGATACGCTGGATCGGGGGCTAGTAGGCGCCTCGGCTGCGGCACAAATCCCAGGCGACAACATAACATATACCGCACTGCCGCAGGAACTCGCGATCGATGACAGTTCGCCGTTCACCTACGGTTGGAGTGGAGTGTCCCACTTCGGCGGGCTCGGAGTAAAGACCGCGGATTTCAACAAGGACGGGTTCGAGGACATCGTCGTCGGTGGCAACGGCGCGGTGCCAGTGCGTATCTTCTATATGATGCGCAACTCCGTAGGAAACCCCGCCGTGGAATTCGTGGAAATACTCGAGGAAGGCACGTCACCCATCAGCGGCGCAGGCTCCTGGCCCAACACGTTTGGTTGCTATGGTGTCACCGTGGGCGACTTCAATCAGGATTCCTGGCCGGACATCGTCGTCACGCGTCGTCTGGGAATGCGATTCCTCGGCCCACCCCCGAGCTTGCCCCCGAATCAAGGCCAGCACGATTCGGTCTGGATCAACGATGCGGTGCCTGGAAATCCCCCTACCTCCGGAACCGCGCCGACGTGTTTCGACAATTCGATCGTGATTCCGTTGA
>JAEUIB010000248.1 GCA_016795255.1 Planctomycetota bacterium | reverse complement strand
GACGCCGCCGCCGACGCGTGGCGAATCTACGCCGTGGCGTACGCGCAGGCCCCGGTTTTCAACGCGGTAGCCCCGTCGCCGGTGCCGTGGACCGGGTGGCTGGGTGCGCGCGACACGACGCTGATCCTGTCGACGTCGTCGGAACTGCTGCAGCACCTGCGCAAATCGGAGAACTGAGCTCGATGACCGCGCTGATCGTGGCCGTCGCGGTGGCGATCGCCGCGAGCCTGCTCGTGATCCCGCTGCTGGCCGCCGCGCGCCGTCGCGCGGCGGCACGCGCTCCCGTGCCGGGCACGCCCGTCGCGTCGCAGGACGAACTGCGCGCGCGATTGCTGGCGCTGGCGGGCGACAACGGCCCGATCGCCGTGCGCGAGGAAGGCGACGTCATCGTCGCGACGTGGCAATTGATGGGCATTCCGTGGGCGACGCTGTCGTTCCGCGCGAAGCTGCGGCGAACCTGGGCGCTGCGCCTGACGATCGGCGACGGCGTCGTCCTCGCCCGGTTGCTCGTCGGAAGCGTCGCGTGGGAAACGGCGGCCGCGACGTGGATGCCGCGCGCCGTCGTGACGTGGTCGAATCCGCGCGTGCCGACGTTCGGCGACGACGCCGAACCGATCGCGATCGTTCCCGAAGCTCCTCGCGACGTCGGACAACTCGTCGCCCACGTGCGCGACGTCGTGGTCCGCGCCGGGTATCGATTCGAACCGACCGCGTGAGCGAGCGCTCGGAAGCGTCCGCGGCGCACGTCGCCGCGTCGACACGTTTCGCACGTTGAACGTCGCGACCTCGACCTCGCACTGAAACTCCGGACTCGACGCGTTCGGCTCAAGCCACCCGCTGCGGGGGCCCGACACCGACCGAACGGGAATCGACGTCGCCGGTACGGCCATTCGCCAGACGACCGCCCGCGCAACTTCCCTCGCGCCTGACCTGGGAGTCCTCCGCGTGTCGCCTCGCAACCCATTGCATACCGTTCGTTCGAAGCTGGTCGCCGGTGCGATCGGCATCGCGCTGATCCCGGTCGTCGCGCTCGGCATCACGGGATACCGCATGTCGAGTCGGGCGCAGGCCGACGCGACCGCCGAAGCGCTGCGCAGCCAAGCCCTCCACCTGATGGACAAGATCGACCGCAACTTGTTCGAGCGGTACGGCGACGTCCAGGCGTTCGCGTTCCACCCCGACGCCCGCGGACCGGCGGAGCGCATCGGCGCGGCCGCGGACTTCTTCGTCCGCTGCTACGGCATCTACGACTTGATGGTGATCGCCGACCTCGACGGCAACGTCATCGCGACGAACGGCGTCGCGTGGGACGGCAAGCCGATCGACGGCTCGCGCCTGATCGGCCGCAGCGTCCGTGGCGAGCGTTGGTTCGAGGACACCGTCGCCGGACGCGTCGGGGCTGGAGCGACGTTCGTCGCGGACCTGACCGAGGACCCGTGGGTCGCGGAGACCTGCGGTGGCCGCGGGCTGACGCTGAACTTCTCGGCGCCGATCTTCGACGAGCACGGCAAGGTCGTCCGCGTGTGGTCGAACCGCGCGTCGTTCCCCCGGATCGTCGGAGCGATGTTCGAGGACACCGCGAAGGGACTGGCGCAACTCGGCATCGACGACGCCGTGCTGCAGTTGATCTCGCAGGACGGCACGTTGCTCTACGACGCCGACGACGAGCACATCCTGACGACGAACCTCGTCGAGGCCGGGTTCGACGCCGCACGGCGCGCCGTCGCACGCGAGTTCGGCTCGACGGTCGAGCCGCATCCGACGCGAGGCGTCGACGCCCTGACGGGATTCGCGCATTCGACCGGAGCCCTCGGCTTCGCCGGCTTCGACTGGAGCGTCCTCGTGTCGCGCGACGTCGCACACGCGTTCGCGGCACTCGCGACGCTCCGTACGGTGATCATCGCGTCGGCGCTCCTCGCCACCGTGCTGGTGATCCTGATCGGTTCGTGGATCGCGGGGCGTTTGGCGCGACCGATCGTCCAGACGGCCCGCATCGCGGACGCACTCGCGGCCGGCGACCTGACGCAACAATGCGTGAGTCGGTCGACGGACGAGATCGGCCAGATGGCCGCGTCGGTCAACCGCGCGATCATCGGCATCCGCAACGCGCTCGGTGCCGACCGCGTGGATTGGGACGACGTCGCGCGCCAGAAGCAGATCGCCGCCGAGGCGACCGAGCGCGAGCGCGCACGCAACGACCTGCTGCGGAACAACGTCGACAGCTTGCTCGACGTCGTCAGCGCCGCGGCCGGGGGCGACCTCACGCGCCCGATCACGGTGCGCGGTCAGGATGCCGTCGGTCGCATGGGCGAAGGTCTCGCGCACTTCCTCGACACGATGCGCGAGAGCTTCGGCCGGCTCCGAACGACCGCGCAGACGCTGACTCGATCGGCCGACTCGATGTCGAACGTCTCGGAACAGGTCGGCGCCTCGGCGGAAGAAACCGCCTCGCAAGCCAACGTCGTGTCCGCGGCCGCCGAACAGATCTCGAAGAGCGTGCAGACGGTCGCGGTCGCCACCGACCAGATCACGCTGAGCTTCGACGCGATCCGCAACGGGACGACGAAGGCCGCGACCGTCGTCGACAACGGCGTCCGCGCCGCGCACACCGCGAACGAGAAGGTCGCCAAGCTCGCCACCTCCAGCACCGAGATCGACGACGTCAGCAAGGTGATCACGTCGATCGCGCAACAGACGAACCTGCTGGCGCTGAACGCGACGATCGAGGCGGCTCGCGCCGGCGAGGCCGGCAAGGGCTTCGCCGTCGTCGCCAACGAGGTCAAGGAACTCGCGAAGGAGACGACCAAGGCGACCAGCGAGATCGGTCGGATGATCGCGACGATCCAGGCGGACTCGCAGGGCGCGATCGCGTCGATCCAGGAGATCTCGACGATCATCGACGAGATCGACTCGATCCAGCGGACGATCGGCGCGGCCGTCAACGAGCAGAGCGCGTCGACGACCGAGATCGGACGCAACGTGCAGGAAGCGGCCCGCGGCGTGTCCGAGATCGCGCAGAACATCCTCGGCGTCGCTCAGGCGGCACAGGGGACGTCGGCCGGCGCATCCGACACGCGCAAGGCTTCCGAGGAACTGACGCGCGTCGCGTCCGACCTCGATTCGATGGTCGCCGAATTCAGGATCGAACGCGGCGCGAGCGCGGCGGCGACGGTGCTCGACCGTGGGTCGAGGGCCGCCGGCGACGCGATGGCGCTCGCGACGCACGGTTGAAACAGACCTGCGGGAACGTCCGCATCTCGTCCTGAACTCCATCAAGCTCGAAGCGGACGCG
>JAEUIB010000237.1 GCA_016795255.1 Planctomycetota bacterium | reverse complement strand
TCGCCGCTGGTCGGGTCCTTGCGCGCGAGGTCGCCGGTCTTGAACCATCCGTCGACGAACGCGGCCCGCGTCGACGCGGGGTCGTTCCAGTACCCGCGGCCGACCGAACTGCCGCGGACCTGCAGATCGCCGACGACTCCGGCCTCGACCGGCGTGTTCGTCGTGTCGACGATGCGCGCGTCGATCCCGGCGACCGGGAACCCGACGTGACCGCGGGCACGCGGACGATCGGGACGCTGCGCGAACGTGATCAGCGTCTCGGTCATGCCGTAGCGCTGCAGCGGCTCGATGCCGAAGCGTCGGTGGAAGCGCTCGGCGACCGCGTCTGGTAGCGGGGCCGAGCCGCAGATCGCGAGGCGGAGCTCCGGGAGTCGCACGTCGCTCGTCGTGTCGGCGAGTCGCGAGAACATCGTCGGCACGCCCATGAACAAGGTCGCCGTGAAGCGCGCGAGGTGCTCGAGGATCCGCCCCGCGTCGAATCGAGGCTCGAGCAGGACCTCGCTGCCGGTCACCAGCGCGCCGTGCAGTGCGACGCAGAGCCCGTGCACGTGGAACAGCGGCAGCGCGTGGACCAGCCGATCGCGTTCGGTCCAGCCGAACGCGTCGACCAGCGCCAGCGCGTTGTCGATCAGGTTCGCGTGCGTGAGCACCGCGCCTTTCGGCTTGCCGGTCGTGCCCGACGTGTAGATCAGCAGCGCGTCGTCGTCGCGCTCGACGGTGACGTCGAGCGGGCCCATCCCGGTCTTGCGCAACGCGGCCATCAGCGTGTGGATCGGCCGCGTCGACGTCGGGCGCGGTGCGTCGCCGCGCTCGATCTCGAGCAGCGCGACGACCGACGCCGGAGCGACCGCGTCGACGCGCGCGAGCCCGTCGCGATCGGCGACGACGAGGCGCGGCGTCGCGTCGTTCAGGATGTGCGCGAGCTCGGCGTCGCGGTACGCGGGGTTGATCGGCAGCGCGATCGCCCCGAGCTTCAGCGCGCCGAGATACGTCAGCACGAACTCGAGCGAGTTCGACGCGTACAGCGCGACGCGGTCACCGCGCTTCACCGAGAACGCCGACAGCACGCGCGCCGCCGCGTTCGAACCGCCGTCGAGATCGGCGAACGTCGGATGCCGCTCGTCGAACGACAACGCGGTCTTCTGCGCGAAACGCGCGCACGAGCGGTGGAGTCGATCGATGAGCGTCATGCGCCGGCCTTCGCCAGGATGCCGTCGATCGTGTTCGCCGACACCGAGTGGTAGCCGGGCCGCGCGCGGTCGTAGATGCGGCGCGCGAGCGCCTTGCCCCAGTCGGTCTTCACGAGGTCCTCGTACAGCGGCTTCAGGAACTTGCGCCGGCCTTGGCGGACCAGGAAGTCTTCGAGCGCACCGAACGCCGGCTCGTGGCGCTCGCGGATCGCGATGCGCAGCCACTCGAACAGGATCTCGCTGTTGCCGGTCGTCGTCAGCGCGAAGCGTGCGTCGAGCTCGGCGAGCCGCGCCGCCGATGTCCCCGCGGCGAGCTTGCGCAGCAGGTGCAGCCAGTGGTGCGTCGTGAAGCCCTGGACGTCGAGCGACGCGACCGGGGCGCCGGCCTCGAACGCCGCTCGCAACGCGTCGACGCGCGCGAACTCGGCCGACTTCGGCTCGACGGCGTTCGCCGGCAGTCCGGTGCCGTGGATCCATTCGTGCAGCCGCAGGCGTTCGAACGCGCCCGGATCCGAAGCGAACAACGTCGCGCGCAGGTGGTCGACGAAGCGCGCGGCCGACATCGGTCGGAATGCGTAGCGCTCGAAGTAGTCGGACAGGAACGCGTCGAACCGCGGCCGGCCGACGTCGCGCTCGATGGTGACGAGCAGCAGTTCGCCCTTCTCGTACGGCACGTTCGAGAACGCGTCGTCGGGATTGCGGCCGGAGACGTCGATGTGCAGCGTCGTGTCCGGTCCGTTCCCGAACGCGGCGAGGTCGGATTGCAGGTCCTGCCAGCCGAGGACGTGCAGCATCTCGACGTAGGGCACGCCGTAGAGCGCTTCCATGATCCGGCGCTCGAAGTAGACGGTGAACCCCTCGTTCAGCCAGAGGTCCGACCACGTCGAGTTCGTGACGAGGTTGCCGGACCACGAATGCGCGAGTTCGTGCGCGATCAGCGCCACCAGCGAGCGATCGCCGGCCAGGATCGTCGGCGTCGCGAACGTCAGGCACGGATTCTCCATGCCGCCGAACGGGAACGACGGCGGCAGGATCAGCACGTCGAACCGACCCCAGCGGTACGGGCCGTACAGCCGTTCCGCGAGCTCGACCATCTTCTCGGTGTCTTCGAGCTCCCACGCGGCGCCGTCGACGACCTGCGGTTCGGCCCACACGCCGGTCCGCGGGCCGATCGCCTTGAACCGCAGATCGCCGATCGCGAGCGCGATCAGGTACGACGGCACCGGCTGCTCCAGCGCGAACGCGTACGTCGTCCGGCCACCGGCCGCGGGCTTGCCGTCGTCGACGCGCGCCGCGGACATCACGGCGCGCAAGCCGGCCGGCGCGGTGATGCGCGCTTCGTACGTCTGGCGTACCCCGGGCGTGTCCTGGCACGGGATCCACGAGCGCGTCAGGATCGCCTGCCCTTGCGTGAACAGGAACGG
>JAEUIB010000189.1 GCA_016795255.1 Planctomycetota bacterium | reverse complement strand
ACGAAGTTCCTCACCCGAACTTCGTCGTGACCGTCACCGCCGCAGACTTCGACCGCAAGAAGGCTGCGCTCGCCTGCTACGACTCGCAGTTCGTCCGCCGCTCGGACACCGAGGTCCTCACGCGCATTTCCGATCCCGCGTTCCTCGACGGCATGCATGCGCGAGCCCGCGCGTGGGGCTCGATGATCGGCTCACCGTTCGGCGAGCCGTTCGTCCTTCCCGGCCCGCTGCCCGTCGACGATCCCCAGGCGTTGCTGCGATGACACGACCCGAGCGACCGGAACGACCGCAACGACCGTTGAAGATCGGGATCGCCTGCTACCCGACGTACGGTGGCTCCGGCATCCTCGCGACCGAGCTCGGGATCGCACTCGCCGAACGCGGTCACGAAGTCCACGTGTTCTCGTACGCCGAACCGCCTCGCTTGCAGGGCGTCACGCTCGTCCACTTCCATTTGGTGCAAGTCGCGGCGTATCCGCTGTTCCGATATCCGCCGTACGACTTGGCGCTGACGTCGAAGATGCTCGAGCTCATGCGCTCGCGTGACCTCGACATCATCCACGCGCACTACGCGATCCCGCACGCGATGTGCGCGTACCTCGCGAAGCAGATGTGCCCCGAGTCGCACACGCGCATCGTGACCACGCTCCACGGCACGGACATCACGGTCGTCGGATCCGACGAGTCGTACCGCGACGTCACTCGCTTCGCGATCGAGCAGAGCGACGCCGTGCTCGCGGTCTCGCGCTTCCTCGCCGACGAGACGCGGCGCTTGTTCGCGACCGACAAACCGATCCACGTCGCCTACAACTTCGTCGACACCGATCGCTTCGTTCCCGTCGAGCGCTCCGGATTGGCGCTGCCCACGCTCGTCCACGTCTCGAACTTCCGCTCGGTGAAGCGACCGGCGGACGTCATCAAGGCGTTCGCGATCCTGCGCAAGACGCTGCCGGCTCATCTCGTCCTCGCCGGCGAAGGTCCCGAACTCGGCCCGTGTCTCGCGCTCGCGCGTGAGCTCGGTCTGTCGGCGGACGTCTCCGCGCTCGGTGCACGGCTCGACGTCGAACGCGTGTTGGCGGACTGTCACGTGCTGCTGCAACCATCCGGGTCCGAAGCGTTCGGGCTCGCCGCACTCGAAGCGATGTCGTGTGGAGTTCCCGTCGTCGGTTACCGCGTCGGCGGTCTGCCCGAGGTCGTCGACGACGGAGTCTCCGGCTT
This sequence comes from Planctomycetota bacterium, assembly GCA_016795255.1. Taxonomy (GTDB): domain Bacteria; phylum Planctomycetota; class B15-G4; order B15-G4; family JADJEK01; genus JADJEK01. Next base: position 3,747 of record JAEUIB010000189.1, on the reverse strand, counting down.
CCTCGTTCCGTTCGGCGACGTCGAACGTCTCGCTGCGCGATCGATCGAGCTCCTGACCGACGAGCCCCGCCGCTTGCGCTTCGGCGCCGCCGCTCGTGCGAAGGCCGTCTCGGCGTTCACGGTCGACAGCAGCGTCGATCTCCACGAGCGGATCTATCGCCAGTGCCTCGGCCTCGGATGACTCCGATGGTGACCGAGGTCTATCTCGATCACAACGCGAGCTCGCCGCTGGCGCCGGTCGCGTGGCGCGCGATGCAGCCGTTCCTCCGCGGCTTCGTCGGCAACGCGTCGAGCGTGCACGCCGCGGGCCGCCGCGCTCGCGCCGCACTCGATCGAGCGCGCGCGGTCATCGCCTCCGCGATCCACGCCTCCCCACACGAGCTCGTGTTCACGTCCGGTGGCACCGAGTCGAACGTGCTCGCTCTCACCGGCTACTGCGCGGCGAACCCGACCGCCCGCTTGATCGTGGGTGGGACCGAGCATCCCTGCGTCGTGAAGACCGCGGATGCGCTCGCGAAGCGAGGCACCGACGTCCGGAGACTCGCGGTCGATGCGTACGGTCGCATCGATGTCGAGGACGTCCCGCGACAACTCGACGCGCGTCCCGCGCTCGTCTCGGCGCAAGTCTCGAATCACGAGCTCGGCACGATCCAACCGATCCGAACGATCGCCGATGCGGCGCGCAGTCGCGGAGCGAAGGTTCACGCCGATGCGGTGGCGGCGTTCGGCAAGATCCCGATCGACGTCGATCAATTGGGTGTCGACATGCTTTCACTTTCCGCGCACAAGATCGGTGGCCCGGTCGGCATCGGCGCTCTGTACGTGCGCGGCGGTACGTCGCTCGAACCCCAGATGCACGGCGGATCACAAGAACACGGGCTCCGTGCGGGGACGGAAGCGGTGGCGCTCGCGGTCGGCTTCGCCGCTGCGGTCGAGTCAGCTGTTCGAATTCGCGAGCGTGTCGCCGCAAAACACGCGCGGCTGCGCCGACGATTGCTCGCGCGACTGCGAACCCACAACATCTCGTTCGTCGAGAATTCTCCGCGCGCAGATGTCGTGGCCAACACGCTGAACCTCGCATTCGCTGGCGCCGATCGTGAGTCTCTGTTGATCCAGCTCGACCTCGCGGGCGTGCGCGTCTCTGCGGGCGCGGCTTGCGCGAGCGGTTCGATCGAGCCGTCGCCGGTGCTCCTCGCGTGTGGTCTCGACGAGTCGCGCACGCGTTGTGCACTGCGGGTTTCGTTCGGTCCGAGCACGTCTGAACAACATGTGGATCTGTTCGTCGACGCGCTCGGACCCGCGCTTCAACGCGCGCGCATCGCACACGAGAATTTTTGACGTTCTCAAAATCTCCACAAGCTCGGCGAACAACGCTTCTTTCACGGTCGCGTCGGAGTCGCTCTCGCTGCGCGCGCGACTCGACTCGTTGACAGCGTCCGAAAGCGTCCGTTAGAAACCCGCCCTCTTGGCGGTGAGTCGTCGGTGATTCGGTGCGACGACACCCGTTCTTCGTTCAGTCGAACATTCGGTGCGTCGGGCGACGCTTTCCGTGCGTCGCTCGCTGGGGGTTTCTTCATGGAGTACTCGGAGCGCGAAGCCACAACGCGCCACGAAGCGCTCTTGCTGCTCGTGAAGGAGCTCGTCACCCCGCAGCAATTCCAGACTTGGTTCAACGCCGTCGTCGTCGAGACACCCGCGTCGGGTGAAGTCCGTCTCCTCGCTCCGAATCCGTTCGTGCGTGACTGGATCTCGCACTACTACTCGAACGTCCTCGCCGAGGCGGTCCGCAACTGCTTCGGGGAAGATCGGGCGATCACCGTCTCCGTGAATCCGGCTCTGCCTCAGGTCGCAGCGATCGACGCGCCGCCCGTTCGCGAGGACCTCGTGCCGCCGACGACCACGGCGGTCGTGCCCGTCGAGCTGCCGACGATCTCCGACACGTTCCTGCATTCGGACTACACGTTCGACAACTTCATCGTCGGCCGCAGCAACCACTTCGCGCACGCTGCGGCGATCGCCGTCGCCGAGGCGCGGGGTCAGCGCTACAACCCGTTCTTCCTGCACGGGTCGGTCGGGCTCGGGAAGACGCACCTGCTGCAGGCGATCTGCCACGAGATCCTGCGTCGCGATCCCCGCGCGAAGATCACGTACCTGTCCTGCGAAGCGTTCACCAATCACTTCATCCAGGCCGTCGAAGAAGGCGACCTGACGACGTTCCGACACAAGTACCGGAACGTGGACGTGCTGCTGGTCGACGACATCCAGACGTTGAGGAACAAGGACCGAACGCAGGAAGAGTTCTTCCACACGTTCAACACGCTCTACAACCTCGGCCGACAGATCGTCCTGACGAGCGACGCGCCGCCGAAGGAGATCCCGGATCTGCAAGAGCGCCTGGTCTCGCGCTTCCAGATGGGGCTCGTCGTCGAGCTGTCGCGTCCGGAGTTCGAGACGCGCGTCGCGATCCTGAAGCGCAAGGCCCGCATGCGCGGGAAGGAACTCCCGGACGACGTCGCTCTGCAGCTCGCCGACCGCATCGAGACGAACATCCGCGAGCTCGAAGGCGCCGTCGTCCGTCTGCTCAGCTACGCGTCGCTCGTGGACAAGCCGATCACCCTCGCGCTCGCCGAAGAGGCTCTGCGCGAAACGGGTTCGACGCGCACGTCGGCCATCACGATCAGCGACATCATCGACGTCGTGGCGGCGTACTACGGCGTGAAGGTCAGCGACCTGCAAGGCAAGCGTCGCTCGCAGTCGATCGTGTTCCCTCGCCAGGTCTGCATGTACCTCGCGCGATCGATCACCAAGATGTCGCTGAACGACATCGGCGGCTACTTCGGCGGCCGTGACCACACGACCGTCCTCTACGCGATCGACAAGATCGGCCGCGAGGCGAAGAACGACGACGAGACCGGCGATGTCCTTCGTCGCTTGACGCGCACCATCAACGGTCGTTGATCGAGCCGCGCTCGCGGCTTCGAGAGTTCGTTCTGCGCCAACGTCCGCGACGCTCGGTCGTCGCGCGTCCGTGGCCTTCTCGACGCGGCGACGAGTCGGCCGTCGTGGGTTCGTCCGCGTTCGTCTCCGTGTCGGTGATCCTTCGAAAGGTGTCTTCGCGTTGACGACGACAGGAACGAATCCGGGACTCACGCTGCGCTGCGACGCCGGTTGCGTCGTCGCGCTCCGCGGTCCGCGAATTCGCTCTCGTGCCTCGTTCGTTTCCGACCGCAATGCGTGGGGGTCGTCCCGTTCGATTTCCGGTGCACAACCGTGGAGTGACTCGCGCAGGACCAGGGACGATCGTCGACGAGTTCTCCACGCTCCGCGCCTCACTTCGCGTCGGCGGCGTCCTCGAGGTGCAGAACTCGACAACCTGTGGATTCCGCTCCACAAGGTCCACCGCGCGCAGGTCTCGATTCGATCGCTAGTTGCCCACGTCGAGCACGCGTTGTGCACGACTCGAACGCACTGATGATGATGATGATCTGTTAGTTTCTCTCATTCTTCTTCATGAGGAAGAACCGGAGACGACCATGAAGGTGTCCTGCCAGCGTGATGCGTTGCTCCACAGCGTGTCGATCGCAGCGAGTGTCGCGCCGCCCCGAAGCACGAAGCCGATCTTGGCCGGCGTGAAGCTCGTGGCGAGCAAGTCGGGCATCGTCGTGCTCGCGACCGATCTCGACGTCTCCGTGCGCGCGAAGCTCTCGGAGATGATCGTCGACGCTCCGGGCGAGGTCGTGATCCCGG
>JAEUIB010000165.1 GCA_016795255.1 Planctomycetota bacterium | reverse complement strand
GCTCTCGCTGCGGCCGTTCAAAGCCGCAGGGGTGGCTTCTCGACGGCGTGAGTACGACCCCTGTCGATCTCACCCCAGGTGACGTACTGATGAGACGTGTAGAGCGGATCGCCACAGCTGCGGCGGGCTGCTGAGCGGCCGCAGCCAGAGCCCGTTCACGACGTCCCTTGGCGACGGAGTGGTTTCCACGGCGCGCGAGCTTGGAGCCGAGGGAGAACTTCGGGTCGCGCTTCGCGCTCCGCCGTGGCGATTGAAGGCGTCGGTAGATGACGGGGACGGAGGCGCGTCTGTCCCCGTCATGTGGGGACAGGTGCGGGGACAGTCCCCAATCCAAACGGATCGCTCTCCAAAGGGGGCGCGCGCAGCGCGCCCAAAAACTGCCGCAGGCAGTTTTTCGTCCCTCTCGTCCCTCTCGTCCCTCCGCCGCCGCGCTCAATCTCCCTCGGCCGTTCTCAGCGCCTCGAGCAGCTTCGCGTGCGCTGGGCCGTGGCTGACGACGATGCCTCGGTTGTTCAGCATCTTGCGGCCCGTCGCGAAATCGAGCGGCTTGCCGTCGATGTCCGTCGCCTTGCCTCCTGCTTCTTCGACGAGCAGGACGCCCGGGGCGTGGTCCCACACGTTCTCGCGGCGGTCGGGGCGGTTGCGCGGGCGGACGTAGATCTCTCCGTCGCCGCGGGCGAGGGCGCCGTACTTGACCTGGCTGTCCATGCGGACGAGTCCGCCGAGGCGGAGTTCGCGGACGACTCGATCGATCAATGCTGGATCGCCGTGCGCGGTTTCGACGCTGGCGAGGATGCGCATCGCGCTCGGGTCGGTGACGTCGCGCACGTGGATGCGGCGGGGGGCTCCGCCTTCGAGCGGCGTGGCGAACGCGCCTTGGCCTCGGATGGCGTGGAACAGGACGCCCCGTGGTCCCGTCGGTGTCGCGGGGTCGTGCGCGAGGTTCGGGCACGCGAGGACCGACAGCACCGGTGCGCCGCGGTGGAGCAACGCGACCGCGACGCAGTACTGGTCACGGCGGATGAAGCCGCGCGTGCCGTCGATCGGATCGATCGCCCACGCGTAGTCGGCGTCGGTGCCCGCGTGATCGATGTGCGCGCAGACCGCGTCGAACGACAGGGATTCACCGAGCGCGTCGGCGACGAGGTCGCGGACGCGCAGGCGCGTCGCCTCGCCCTGGCCTCGCAGGTGGGCCGAGGACTCCTCGGCCAGGATCGAGTGAGTCGGCGCCACGCGCGCGATCGTGTGCAGCAGGATCGCTTGGGCTGCGTAGTCGGCGATCGTGACCGGCTCGTCGCCGGTCTTCGATTCGGGGACGCCGGACAGCGTGGACTCGCCCTGGACGCGCACGCAAACGCGCGCGGCGACGCGCGCCGCCGCGAGGATCGCATCGACGACGAGCTCGGAGACGCCGGTCACGCGTCAGCTCCCGCGGAACTTGCGGTGCGCACCCTTCGGCTCGTTGCCGAGGCCTTGCTCTTCGCGCTGGCGCTGGCGGTGCTCGGCGTACTGCTGGTAGTTGCCGTTGAAGAACACGACCTTGCCGTCGCCTTCGAACGACAGGATGTGCGTCGCGATGCGGTCGAGGAAGAAGCGGTCGTGCGTGACGACGATCGCGCAGCCCGGGAACGCGAGCAGCGCTTCCTCGAGCACGCGCAGCGTCGCGAGGTCGAGGTCGTTCGTCGGTTCGTCGAGCAACAGCACGTTGCCGCCGCGGACGAGCATCTTCGCCATCAGCAGACGATTGCGCTCGCCGCCCGACAGATCGCCGACGCGCTTGCTCTGGTCGGTGCCGCGGAAGTTGAAGCTCGCGAGGTACGCGCGCCCGTTGATCTCGCGGCCGCCGGTGACGAGGACGTCCTTGCCGCCGGTGACTTCGTCGTAGACGTTCGAGTCGGGCTTCAGCGAATCGCGGCTCTGATCGAGGTAGCAGAGGTCGACGGTCTCGCCGATCTCGACCGCGCCCGTGTCGGGCTTCTCCTGGCCGGTGATCATCCGCATCAGCGTCGTCTTGCCGGTGCCGTTCGGGCCCATCACGCCGAGGATCGCGCCCGGCGGCAGCTCGAACGACAGGTTCGAGAACAGCAGTCGCCCGTCGTACGTCTTCGACACGTCGCGGACCGAGATGACCTTCGAGCCGAGCCGCCGCGTGAACGGGATGCGGATCTGCACGTCGTCACGCACGAGTTCCTTGCTCTGCGCGAGCAGCTCTTCGTAGCGATTGACGCGGGCCTGGCTCTTCGTCGTGCGGCCCTTCGGGTTCTGCCGGATCCACTCGAGCTCGGACGCGAGGATCTTCGCGCGCGAGTCCTCGGCCTTCTGTTGCTGGCGGTAGTACTCCTCGCGCTGGCGCAGGTACTCGGAGTAGTTGCCCTTGTACGGCCGCGCGCCGCCGCGCTCGATCTCGAGCATCCAGCCGACGACGTTGTCGAGGAAGTAACGGTCGTGCGTGACGAGGATGATCGAGCCGTTGTAGTTCTGCAGGTGCTTCTCGAGCCAAGCGACCGTGTCGGCGTCGAGGTGGTTCGTCGGCTCGTCGAGCAGCAGCAGGTCGGGGTGCTCGAGCAGCTTCTGGCACAGCGCGACGCGGCGCTTCTCGCCGCCCGACAGCGTCGCGATCTTGCGGTCGCTCGGCGGGCAGCGCAGCGCCATCATCGCCTGCTCGACGTGGCGGTCGAGCTCCCAGCCGTCGCACGCCTCGATGCGCTCTTGCAGGCGCGTCATCTTGTCGAGCAGCGCGTTCATCGTGTCTTCGTCGGGACCGTCGGCGAGCTTCGCCGAGATGTCCTCGTACTCGTGCAGCATCGCGCGGATGCGCGCCACGCCCTTCGCGACGTTCTCGCCGACCGTCAGCTCCTGGTCGAGGTGCGGCTCCTGCGGGACGTAGCCGACCGTCAGCCCGTTCGCCGGCACGACGTCGCCGGCGTACTCGGTGTCGGCGCCCGACATGATGCGCAGCAGCGTGGACTTGCCCTGCCCGTTCGGCCCGATGACGCCGATGCGCGCGCCGCGCAGGAACGACAGCGAGATGCCGTTCAGGATCGTCCGCGACCCGAACGCCTTCTCGAGGTGGACGATGGAGAAGACGACTTCTTGCGTGGTTTCGACCATGGGTGTTCTTGCTGCGCGAGTTGCCGTGGACCGACGAAACGGGCGAGTCTACGCGCCCGCCGCCGGATCACCAACAGGCGGGGCGGCGCGCGCGTCGAGGATGCTCTTCACGGTCGTGGCCGCGAAGATCGTCAGCGCGCCCACGCAGGCGAGCGCCGTGGGCCGCTCGCCGTGGACGAAGTAGGTCCAGACCGGGTTCAGCATCGGTTCGATCAGCAGCAGCAACGACGCGTCGAGCGCGCGGACGTGCGACATGCCGCGGCCGATGCAGACGTACGCGAGCCCGATCTGGAACACGCCGAGGTAGACGAGGCCGACGACGTCGCTGGTGTCGAGCGCGGGGATCGGCCACGCGAGCGGCAATGCGAACGCGGCTCCCAACAGGTTGCCGGCGACGACGGCGGCTGCCGACCGATCGGCGCCCGTCGTCGCATCGCGCGCCAGCGAGCGCAGCCCGATCAGCGTGAACGTCCACGTGAAGCCGCAGCCCGCCGCGAGCCAATTGCCGAGCGTCGGATCCGGCGCGGACGCGATCGCGGTGTCACCGCTCGCGACGAACGCGACCATGCCGGCCGCGATCGCGACCATCGTCAGGACGTCGCTGCGCCGGACGCGTTCGCGCAGCAGCAGCGGCGCGAACACCGCGAGCCACAGCGGCGCCGTCGACTGCAAGCCGATCGCGTTCAGCGACGTCGTCAGCTTCGTCGCGCAGACGAACAACAACAGCGTCGCCGCGTACGGCACCGCGACGAGCCACACCTTCCGATCCAGCAGCCGGCGGCCGGCCGGCACGAACAAGAGCAACGCGGCGGCCGCGATCACCGAACGCAGGCACGCGATCTGCGGACCCTCGAGGTCGACGGCTTTGATCGCCGCGCCGCCCGTCGAGAACAGGAACGCAGCGAACGCGAGTTGGAGACGGGCGGTGGTGACGGTCGACGGCATTGCCGGCCCAGTCCACAGGTCGGCGGGGCGCGTGGGAAGTCCCGAACGCACACGGCTGGACACTGGAGTCGCCGAGCGGACGTTGTCATCGTGGGCGAACTGCGCTTCGAGGAAAGGGACCGGAGTTGAGCTTCCGCACCGTGGTCTGGGTCGTCGCCGTCGCCGCGGCAGCCGCGCTCGGCTTGCATCGAGCCGTCACGTGGCCGATCGGCCACGACGAAGCTCTGACGTGGACGTGGTACGTGATCGAGCCGTGGAGCAGGTCCTTCACGCACTACGACGCGAACCATCACGTCCTGTTCACGTGGCTCGCGAAGCTCTCCGTGGCGACCTTCGGCGACGACACGTGGGTCCTTCGTTTGCCGTCGATGCTCGCGTTCCTCGTCTACCTGACCGCCTGCGCGCGGCTGGCGGCCCGCTCGTGCGACTCACTGGGGTTCGCGCTGTGCGTGTTCGCAGCGATGACGCTCGGTCCGCGCACGTTCGAGTACGCGTTCGCGGCCCGCGGGTACGGCGGAGCCCTGGCGGCGCTGGCGGTCGCGCTGCTGCAGTTGCGGCGCGGATCGAGCGGAATCGCCGCCGGCGCCGCGCTCGGCATCTGCGTCGCGTTCAACCTCGCGTTCGCGTGGGCCGTCGCCGGCGTCGCGCTCGCGGCGTGGTGGACGCGCGCCGTGGACACGCGCGGGTTCGTCCGCATGGCGGTCGTTGCGGCGAGCCTCGTCGGTGTGATTTGCGGTGGCCCGCTGGTCGGCGCCAGCCCGAGCGCGTTCTACTTCGGAGCGTCGAGTCTCGCGGCGTG
>JAEUIB010000096.1 GCA_016795255.1 Planctomycetota bacterium | reverse complement strand
CGCCGTGCCGGAGATCCCGGTGCTCGGCAACGGCGACGTCTGGGAAGCCCACGACGCGCTGCGCATGATGCGCCAGACCGGCTGCGACGGCGTGATCATCGGGCGCGGCTGCCTCGGCCGTCCGTGGTTGTTCCGCGACCTGGTCGACGTGTTCGCGGGCCGCGAACCGCAAGAACCGCCGCGCCTAGGTGAGATCACGAAGATCCTGCGCGAGCACGCCGTGCTGCTGTGCGAGGTGTTCGGCGAGTTCCTCGGCGTGTCGCACATGCGCCGTCACGGCGCCTGGTACACGAAGGGCTTTCCCTGCACGAGCGAGTTCCGCCTGAAGCTGAACCTCGCGACGACGATGGCCGAAGTCGACGCGTTGCTCGCGACGCTCGATCCGAACGCGCCGTTCCCGCCGGCCGCTGCGCGCATCAAGCGCGCGAAGAGTGGCGGCGCACAAAAAGTCTCGCTGCCGCCGCGCTGGCTCGAAGATGCCGACGAAGACGCGTGCGTGGTCGGCGAGGATGCCGAGGACGACGGCGGCGACGGGGGTTGAAGGCGAGCGTCGGAACTCACCCGATCGCGTCGAAGAACGCCTTCAGCTTTGCTTCGTCCAGCGCGCCGTCGGTGCGCACTCCCGTGCACAGATCGAGCCCGTACGGTTGGACGGCGGCGATCGCTCGCGCGACGTTGTCGGGACGCAAGCCTCCGGCGAGGAACAGCGGTACGCCGCAGCGGTCGCGGATCGCTCGGCTGAGCGTCCAATCGTGCGTGCGGCCCGTGCCGCCGAGTTCCTTCACCGCGAGTGCCGGATTGCCGGAGTCGAGCAACAACGCATCGACGGTCTTCGCCGCTTCGAGGGCGTAGGTGATCGACTCGGGCCCGGTCACGTGGACCACTTGGACGAGAGCGATGCCGGGCAACTCGGTGCGCAGCACGCGATGGGTCGCGGCATCGAGGTGATCGCACAACTGCACCGTGTTCGTCCGGCAGCGACGTTGTTGCGCGACGATCCGGTCCGGCTCGCGCTCGCTCGTCAACAGGAACGAGCCGATCGCGGGCGGCACGCGCGGCGCGATCTCGGCGACGCGGGCTTCGCCGATGATCCCCGCGCCGCTCGGCATCTCCGCGACCAGCCCGAGCGCGGACGCGCCGTAGCGGATCGCCAGCTCGGCCTCCTCGACCGATCGGATGCAGCAGATCTTCACGCGGGGTCGCATCGGAACGAGGTGGCCTCTCACGATCGAGGATGAGGGTTCGGATCGACGTCGAACTGGGCGTCGCGGGGACATTGAACCGAATCCGCGCTGGCCGGGGACTAGCCTCGTGCCATGACCTCCGGACCGGAACACCTGCTCGTCCACGACGAAGCACTGCGCAAGCTGGCGCGCCGGCTCGTCGTCGACGCGGCCCGCGCCGACGACGTGGTGCAAGACGCTTGGCTCGCCGCGCTGCGTCGGGACGACTCGACCGTGTCGTCGTGGGCCGCTTGGCTTTCCGGCACCGTGCGCCGACTGACGCAACGCGCGCATCGATCCGCCGAACGCCGCGCGAAGCACGAGTCCGCCGCGGCCCGCCCGGAGCCCGCCCCCTCCGCCGCCGACCTCGTCGAACGCGAGTCCGCGCGGCGCCGCGTGATGGACGCGCTGCTCGCGCTGCCCGAGTCGTATCGCATCGCGGTCGCGCTGCGGTACCTCGACGATCTGCCGCCGCGCAAGGTCGCCGCGAAGCTCGGCGTCCCGACCGAGACGGCGCGCACGCGCATCAAGCGCGGACTCGAACTGTTGCGCGAACGCGTCGAGTCCGACCACGGCGGAGATCGCCGCGCGTGGGGACTCGCGCTGGCGCCGCTCGCCGTGCCGAAGGCCGGCGCCCTCGGCGCCACGCTCGCCACGGTCACGGAGGTCCTGCTGATGAACGTCGCGACCAAGGCCGCTCTCGTCACGCTGGCGTTCGGAGGCGCGGCGTGGGTGATGTGGATGTTGGACCCACCCACCGCGCCGGCGGTCGACGCGCCGACGACGACGACCGCGAGCGCGAACTCGGACTCGACGCCGCCCGGGAACGCGGACGTGCGCACCGCGGATTCGGAGCGCGGCGCCACGCGCGCGGAAGTGACCGCTCCGTCGCCGGAGTCGCCGCCGAATGCTCCCGCCGCCGCGGCGACCGGGTCACTCGTCGTGCGCGTGCGCTACGCATCGGACGGAGCGCCCGGCGCCGGCGTCGGCGTCGAGGTCATGAGCTTCTCGAACTCGGATCCGTTCGTCACGACGAGCAGCGCGATCGCGGACCGTGAGGGCCTCGCGCGCTTCGCCGAGTTGCCGCCGGGTCGCGCCACCGTGCGCGCCGATCGCGGCGGCGACACGCAGACCTCGATCGACGCCGGCACGAACCCCGAACTCACGCTCGACCTCGAGCCGGGCGCGCTGGTCGAGGGCGTCGTGCTGGCGCAAGATCGCACGCCATTCGTCGGAGCCGAGATCTTCATGTCCCTGAACGGGCCGGAAGCGCCCGGCTACGTCGTCGGTCGCTCGGGCGCGGGCGGCGCGTTCTCCATCCGGGACGTGTCGTCGGCGCACCTGATCGGAGCGCGTGCTGCGGGCCACGCCCCGTCGACGCTCGCGTTGATCATGGGGATGACCGGCGCGAAGCATCGCTTGGAGTTGGTGCTGCGCGGTCGCGGAGGTTCGATCCGCGGCCGGATCGTCGACCAGGACGGAGCACCGATCGCGCTTGCCGACGTCGTAGCTGCCGAGCTCGGCTCGACCGGTCGGAGCGGGTTCTTCGGGCGTGACGACGGGGAGACCGGAATGCACTCGATCGGCCAACGCACGCGATCGGCGAGCGACGGCACGTTCACGTTCGACGGCCTGGCGCCGGCCGCGCACCGCGTCCTCGCGCGCGCCCGCGGTTTCGCCGTCGTCAGCACGACCCTTTCGCCGACCGAGGGATCCGTGCACGAGTGCACGTTGGAACTCCCTCCGAGCCCGATCCTGCGCGGTCGAGTGCTCGACGCCACCGGCGCCGCCGTCACGGTCGGCTCGGCTCGTATCGGGGATTGGGCGGGGCTCGATGGCGCGTGGGCACGACTCGACGCGACCGGGGCGTTCGAACTGAAGACGCTTCCCCTCGGTCCGACGACCGTCGTCGTGTGGCCCGAGAACGAACCGCAGACCGATCGCGTCGTGGACCTCGTCGCCGGGCGCGTCACCGAGCTCGAGATCCGGCTGCCGCCGTCGTTCGCGATCCGCGGCCGCGTCGTCGACGAGGCCGATCGGGCGCTCGCCGGTCTGACCGTGCGAGCTCGCGCGTCGTCGACGACGGGCTTCAGTGCCGACCAAGAAACCAAGACCGCGGAGGACGGGACGTTCACGCTCCGTGGCTGTCGCGACGAACCGTACGACGTCTCCGTGCATTCGCCGTTGTCGATCTCGGGACCGGTCGCGCGCAAGACCGGCGTCCACCCGCCCGCGGAAGACGTCGTGTTCGTGGTCGCCTCGGACGCGCTGACGACCGGAAGTCTCGCCCTGTGCGTCGTCGGCCCGGACGACCAACCCGTCGGCGGCGCGCAGGTCGTGCCGGTCCGCGAAGGGGCGGACTCGGCGGTCATTCACACGACCGACCCGGAGACCGGATGCATCGCGATCCAGGACCTGGTCGTCGGTCGATACTCGCTGTCGATCCAGGCCAAAGGGTTCGCAGCGCTGCACGTGCCGGTTCGCGTCGCGGCGAACGAAGCGCTCGACCTCGGCACGATTCGACTCGGCGCCCCGGGCTCGCTGACCGTCGAGGTCACCGGCCCCGGTGCGGCGTCCGCGTCGCACGCGATCCTGCTCGGCGGCGCACACGGAGAGCGCTATTCGCTCGATCGAACGTCGCAAGACGGGCCGTTCACGTCCGACGAGCTGCCGGCCGGTTCGTGGATGCTCGTCGTCCAATGCAGCGGCGGCCATGCGCCCCCGATGCCGATCGAGATCCGATCGGGACAGGACACGAAGGTCACCGTCGAGACCGTCCCGGGCGTCGAGGTCGAAGCGATCGTGCGCGGTCTCGCGAAGCGGCCGATCTCGTCTCGCCCGCGATGCGAGGTTCGGACGTCCGCCGGGATCCTCGCCGTGGAGCGGCTCGGCTGGCGCACGGATGCCGGCGACGCGCACACGTTCACGTTCGTGTTGCCGCCGGGCGATTACGTCGCGCGCGCGTTCGTCGACGACGCGATGGACGAGGTCGCGTTCCGCGTCGACGCCGAACGGGTCACGGTCCCGCTGCAGCCTCGCTGACCCGCGGTTCCGCCGGCCTGAGCCGGCCGGTGCCGAGCGGGGCGCCGACGCGGCGGTTCCAACATCCGGACGCTTCGGATTTTCCCGTCACGACTCCGCGGACTTCTTCCCACCCGGTGCTATCTGCGCCGGCCGAGGCGAATGCCAGCGCCTCTTCGGCACGGGACATGGGAACGCGCAACAGCCCTCGGGACGGCGACGAACGAGACGTAAGTGCGATCGCGGCGCATGGTTCGCGCCGCGGATGGGTGATCGCCTGCGTCGTCGGCGCCGGCCTCTCCGTCTGGGCCACGCTGGCCGTCGATGCGGCCGAATCGAACCGCCACTCGCAGCTGTTCGCCCTATGGGCGAACGAGCGCGCGCAGCTCGTGACCGCGCAGCTCGAGACCATCGCGGCCGACGTGCCGACCTTCCAGTCGTTCTACGAGAACAGCGAAACCGTCACGAACGACGAGTTCGTCCGCTTCGCCCGCGATTGGACGCGACGTCATCCCGGCATCGTCCGCGTCGCATGGATGGCGGCCGAGGGATCGGCAGCAACGCCGTTCGTCGAGCCGGCGATGGACGTCGAGTCCCGCGACGCGATGCTCGCGCGCCCCGAAATCTCGGCGGCGTGCGCGCGAGCTCGCGAACTCGGACGTCCCACCTGCACGACGCCGATGCGCGAGAACGGACCCTCGCGGGTCGTCGTCCATCTCGTCGCGCCGGTGGCCGTTGCGCAGGAGGAGAGCGCACGACACCAGGGGTTCATCGTCGTGTCGCTGTGCCCCACCGACACGATCGAGGCCGCGCTCGATCGGTCGATCCCGGTCGGACTCGACATGACCGTGACCGACGTCAGTGACTCCAGCACACCGCTCCTCGTCGCCGAGCGACCGTCGAACGCGCCGCAGTCCGACGTCCCTCGATCCGCGGGACGGACGACGACGCGAGCCCCGAGCCTGCGGCACGAGACCACGATCGAGTTCGCCGACCGTCTGTGGCGGACCACCGTCGACGCGACGCCGTACTTCGATCGCTTGCGTCGCTCGTGGATCGCACCGTCGGTGCTGGCCGGCGGCGCGATCCTGACCGGATTGCTCGCGCTCCATCTCGGCAGCGTGGCGTCGCGTGGCCGCCTCGTCGAGCGCCTCGTCCGGCAGCGCACCGCGCAACTCGAACGCGCGAACGCGGAGCTCGACGAACACCGCGCCCTGCTCGAGCAACGCGTCGCCGAACGCACGCGACAACTCGCCGACGCGAACCACGAGCTCGAAGCGTTCTCGTACTCCGTGTCGCACGACCTCCGCGCTCCGTTGCGCGCGATCGATGGGTTCTCCGGGCTGTTGCTGGCGAAGACCGAGACCGTCGAGAAGCTCGACTCCGAAGCCGTCCGTCGCCTCGGAGTCATCCGGCGCAACGTCCGGCAGATGGGCCAATTGATCGACGACTTGCTCGCGTTCTCCAAACTCTCTCGCGTCGAGCTCACGCACCGCGAGGTCGACATGAACGGGCTCGTGCGCAGCTGCATCGATTCGCTCGCGCACGACCGCGAAGGGCGGAACCTCGAGATCCGCGTCCACGACCTGCCGTCGTGCCACGGCGACGAGTCGCTGCTGCGCGAGGTCTGGCTCAACCTGCTGTCGAACGCCATCAAGTACACGCGCCTCGTCCCGTTCGCCCACGTCGACGTTCGCGCGGAGAACGTCGATGGCCGCACCGAGTACGTCGTCCGCGACGACGGCGTCGGCTTCGACATGCGCTACGTCCACAAGCTGTTCGGGGTGTTCCAGCGCCTGCATCGCGCGGAGGACTATCCGGGCACGGGAGTCGGTCTCGCGCTCGTGCGACGCATCGTGCGGCGACACGGCGGCGACGTCTCCGCGAACTCGGAACCGGGCAACGGAGCGACGTTTCGCTTCTGGCTCGACGAGGTGAACCATGACTGAACCGTTCGACATCCTGCTGGTCGAGGACAACCCCGACGACGTCGAGCTGACGCTCGAGACGCTGCGGTCGAACCACATCAGCAATCGCGTCGAGGTCGCGCGCGACGGCGCGGACGCGATCGCGATGCTGTTCGATCCCGGCGGCTTGGCCGATCGCGGCAGGAGCGCGCTTCCGCGACTGATCCTGCTCGACCTCAAGCTCCCGAAGGTCGGCGGACTCGAGGTCCTCGAACGCCTGCGTGCGGACGCCCGAACGCGCACGATCCCGGTCGTCGTGCTGACGTCGTCCCGCGAGGACCCCGACGTCGCCGCCAGCTATCGCCTCGGCGCGAACAGCTACATCGTCAAGCCGGTCGAGTTCGACCGGTTCATCGTGACCATCCGAGAACTCGGGTTCTATTGGCTGATCGTGAACGAACCGCCCGATGGGCGTCGTCACTGAGCAGTGGGGGAGAAGAAGTCGTGCAGCGCGATCCGCAACGTCTCCGTGTGCTCATCCTCGAGGACAACCGCGACGACTACGAGTTGATCCTCGCGTCGCTGAACGACGCCGGGTTGGCGATCGATCCGGTCGTCGTCGACGACGAGACCCGCTTCGTCGAAGAGTTGGCGCAGCCGTACGACGTCGTGCTGTCCGACTTCTCGATGCCGACGTTCTCGGCGATGCGGGCGCTCGACCTCATCCGTGAACGGGGCCTCGACGTTCCGTTCATCGTCGTGTCCGGCAGCATCAGCGAGGAAGTCGCCGTCGAATGCATGAAGCGCGGCGCGGCCGACTACCTGCTGAAGGACCGGCTCGCGCGCCTCGGACCCGCCGTCGAACACGCCGTACGCGAGCGTCGGTTGCGTGCGGAGAAACGCGCCGCCGAGGCCGCTCTCGTGCTGAAGCAGGAAGAGCTGCGTCAGTCGCAGAAGCTCGAAGCGATCGGCCGCCTCGCCGGCGGCGTCGCCCACGACTTCAACAACGTGCTGACGGCGATCGTCGGCTACTGCGATCTGCTCGAGAGCAGTCTCGACTCGAGCGATCCGCGCCGCCGATTCGTCGAGGACATGCGCCACGCCGGCCAGAGCGCCGCGTCGATGACGAGCCAACTGCTCGCGCTGTCGCGCAAGCAGGTCATGCATCCGACGATCGTCGATCTGAATCGCATCGTCGTCGACCTGTCGGGGATGCTGCGGCGATTGCTCGGCGAAGACGTCGACCTGGTCACCGTCCAGCACGACCCCACCGCTCCGATCGAAGCGGACCGCGGCCAGATCGAACAGGTGCTGCTGAACCTCGTCGTGAACGCGCGCGATGCGATGCCGCGCGGTGGGCGCATCACGATCGAGACCCGCGTGGTGCCGCTGGAAGGCGATCGGCGCGAAGTCACGATGCTCGTCCAGGACACCGGCATCGGCATGGACGAATCGACGCGAGCGCGCGTGTTCGAGCCGTTCTTCACGACGAAGCCGATCGGCAAGGGCACCGGCCTCGGGCTGTCGACCGTGTACGGCATCGTCGCGCAGACGGGCGGAACGATCACCGTGGAGTCGGTCCCGGGTCGCGGCTCGTGCTTCACGCTGCGCCTCCCGGCGTCCGCCGCTCCGCTCACCGCGCCGGCACCCGCACGGCGCCACGAACGACCGATGCCGACCGGCGTGCAACGGACGATCCTCGTCGTCGAGGACGAAGAGGTCGTCCGTCGCGTCGTGCTGCGTCTGCTGCGCGGAGCCGGCTACCACGTCCTCGAGGCCGACGGCGCGCGCGAGGCGAAACGGCAGGTCGATCTGTTCTCCGGGAGCATCGACCTGTTGCTCACCGACATCGTGATGCCGGACATGACCGGAACGGAGCTCGCGCTCGAACTGCGCGCCGGACACCCGAACCTGCGCGTCATCGTGATGTCCGGCTACGTCGAGGACGTCGCGATGCACCACGACGCGCTGGCCGCAGGCGCGCGATTCCTGAACAAGCCGTTCTCGCGGGACGAGCTGCTCGACGTGATCCGATCCGAACTCGGCGAGCGGGGCGTGGAATCGTCGTGACGCTGCGGGCGGATCAGCGCCGCCAGACGAACAGCGTTTCGCCGTGAGGTTCGTCGACCTCGGGCGCACCGATGCGCGCGCGACACGCGTCTCGGAGCGCAGAGTTCTCGGCGCGGACACTCACACCGACTTCGTCGATCGGCCAATCCCGCTCGATCCACGCGATCACGGCGTCGAGCAGCGCGGCCTCGCCGCCGCGTTCGTGCTCCGCGTCGACGACCCAGAGTTGCAGTTCGGCGCGGCGTTCCTTCGGTTCGGCGTTCGGTGGATCGAGGTAGACGCAGCCGACGCATCGCGTGCGTGCCGCGTCTTGCACCGTGTACGCGTACGCGGTTCGCTCGTCGAACTCGCGCGCGTGGCGCGTGAGGTCGGCGCGGTTCCGCTCGCGGGTCATGTCGGCGCGTGGCCAACCGCCCCACTGCAGCGTTCGCGCCAGTCGTTCGCGGCAACCCATGAACGCGTCGAAGTCCGAATCCGTGTGCTCCGGACCGAGGCGCTCGAGATGGAACCGCTCGGTGTCCAGCATCGACGGGGGTGTGAACGAGGTCTTCCACGGCTCGCCCGCCGGACCGACCGGCGCCGTCGCGCAACCGACCGCGATCACCGACGCCAACGCCGCGGCGACCACGCGTCTCACGTCACTCTCCGGGCCACGAGATCGGCATGCGTCGACCGACGCCGAACGCGCGCGCGGTGATGCGGATGCCGGGAGCGGCCTGACGCCGCTTGTACTCGCTGATGCGCACGAGGCGCGCGAGGCGTTCGACCAAGGCGCGGTCGTAGCCGCGTGCGACGGCCTCGTCGACTTCGACTTCGTCCTCGACGAGCAGGTCCGCGAGCGGACTGACCGCGGCGTAGTCGAACGGATCGACCTGGCCCGGACGCAACTCGGCCGACGGCACCTTGTCGATCGAGTTCTGCGGGATCACCGGCTTGCCGGCGGCTCGATTCACGTGACGCGCGATGCCGTAGACGCGCTCTTTGCTGACGTCGGCGAGCACCGTCAAACCGCCGTTCATGTCGCCGTACAGCGTGCAGTAGCCGAGCGCGACCTCGGTCTTGTTGCCGGTCGACAACAGCAGCAGGTTGTGGTGGTTCGAATGCGCCATCAGCAACGCGCCGCGGATGCGCGCCTGGAGGTTCTCTTCGGTCAATCCGAGCGCCTCGGAGCCGAGCGTCGGCGCGAGCGCGGCGAGGTACGCCTGATGCACGCCTTCGATCGGGATCGTCCGGT
>JAEUIB010000092.1 GCA_016795255.1 Planctomycetota bacterium | reverse complement strand
CAGCAGGACCTCGGCGGAGCCGCGCTCGAGCGTGCGCTGGTGTTCGCCGTGGCCGTGCCGAAGTGCGCGAAGAAGGGCAGTCAGAAGCTGTGGTCCGACAAGGGTGCTCTCGCGACGGCGCGTGATCTCGCCGCTGAGCTCGACGAAGGTCTCAGCGTGTATCGCGCCGGTTGCGCCGCCGCGGTCGCGAGCGCGCTCGCGCGGTGCCTGCTCGAGATCCCGCGCCGCCTCGAGCGGGACAAGCACGCGGCGGGCGTGATCGGCTTCGACGACATGCTGCGCAAGACGCGCGATCTGCTGCGCGATCGGCCCGACGTGCGCCGACGCTTCCAGCAGCGCTTCGACACGCTGATGCTCGACGAGTTCCAGGACACCGATCCATTGCAGGCCGAGATCGCGTTCTTCCTCGCCGAGGATCCGACCGGCCCGCTCGCATCGACGTGGGACGCGGTGAAGCTCGGGCCCGGGCGGTTGTTCCTCGTCGGCGATCCGAAGCAATCGATCTATCGGTTCCGTCGCGCCGACCTCGACGTCTATCGACGCGCCGGGCAACTGCTCGAAGCGAGCGGCGGCCGCACCGAGTCGATCACGGTGAACTTCCGATCCGCGCCGGTCGTGCTCGATTGGGTCAACGCGCGATTCCAGACGCTGTTCGCAGTGCCCGAGGTCGCCGCATTCCAGCCCAAGTACGAACCGCTGCAGAGTGGGCCCGATGCCGCCGATCCGTCGGCGCGCGTCGTCGTGCTCGCGCGTCGCGCGGACCAGGAGCACGCCGCGAACGTCGAGCAAGCGCGGCTCGACGAGGCCGACGCGATCGCCGACCTGCTGGCCAAAGTCGCGCACGGCGGACCGGGCGCGTGGAGCGTGCGTTCGCATCACGGCGCGCCGTCGCGGTCGGCGACGTTCTCCGACTGCGCGCTGTTGTTCCACACGACGAAGAGCTTCCACATCTACGAACAGGCGCTGCGCGCGCGCGGGATCCCGTTCCGCGTCGCCGGCGGCGCGAACTTCTATCAGCGCGCCGAAGTGAAGTGCGCGGTCGCGTTGTTCCGAGCGGTCGACGAACCGTCGGATTCGATCGCCGTCGTCGCCGCGCTGCGGTCGCCGCTGTTCGCGATCTCGGATGCTGATCTCGCCGCGTGGTCGGTGCGCGGCGGCTCGTTCGATCCGACGGCGAAGCCGTGTGCCGAGGGGCCGCCGTCCGTGCGCATCGCGCTGTCGCTGATCGCGGCGCTGCATGCGCGTCGTCACGCGACGTCGCTGGCGGCGTTCGTCGACGATTGCTTCGCGGCGACGCGGATGCTCGAGATCTTCCACCTGAAGCCGGGCGGCGAAGGACGCGTCGCGAACTTGACGCGCTTCGTCGACATCGCGCGTCGGCTCGAGGCTCAGGGACTCGGCACGTTCCGCGCGTTCGTCCGCGAAGTGCGGCAGCTCGAGGCGAACAGCGGCAAGGAAGAGGAGTCGGGTCTGCTCGACGACGAGGTCGGTGCGGTCGCGCTGCTGACGATCCACAAGGCGAAGGGGCTGGAGTTCCCGATCGTCGTGCTCGGCGACCTCGGGCGGTCGGCGAGGTCGTCCACCGCACCGTTCGTCGATCGCGCGGAAGGCGCGGCGCCGCGACTGCACTTCGCGGTCGGAGCGGCGGACGAGCGGATCCTCGAGACGCCGGGCTTCGCCGACGCGCAGGCGCGCGATCGGGCGCGGTCGCTGGCCGAAGAGCATCGCCTGGTCTACGTCGCGGCGACGCGCGCGCAGTCCGTGCTCGTGCTGCCGCGCCTGTTCGACGGGCGCGCGGAGGATCGGCTGAAGAAGGGCAACGGCCCGCAAGCCGCGCTGTACCGCGACCCGGTGTTCCACGAGCCGGACGAAGCAACGCGGCGCGCGTGCTGGATCGAAGTCGATCCCGAGGCGATCCGGACCGGACTCGAGCCGCCGTTCCGGCTGACGTTCTCTCCCGAAGCGCTGACCGCGCCGCTGCCGGAATCGGCGCGCGAGGTGTTGCGCGAGCGCCAATCGTTCCAAGACCGGCTGCGCGCGGTGTGGTCGAGGCCCGAGCACGCACGAGCCGTCACGTCGGCCACCGCGGCGAAGGCGGCGTCGACGCCGGCCGCAGGCGGCGAGCCTGCACCGCACGATGCCGTCGAGGCGCGCGGCAGGGCCTTCGGAGTCCTCGTCCACGCGGTGCTCGAAGCGATCGATTGGAAGCGCCCGGACGTCGCATCGCTCGAAGCGCTCGCGCTCGCGCGTGCGGCGACCGAGGGCCTCGACGAAGCCGCGGCGCGTGAAGCGCTCGCCCTCGTCGCGCGTTTCCTCGCGAGCCCGCTCGCGAAGCGCATCGGCGCCGCGCGGCGCGCGATCGCGGAGATGCCGTTCGTCCAGCGCCGCGACGACGGCTCCTCGATGTCGTTGATGGAGGGCGCGATCGACCTCGTCGTCGACGAGGGCGACGAGGGGTTGCTCGTCGTCGATTGGAAGACCGACGTCGCGATCGGCCCCGAGCGCATGGAGTCGTACCGCGCGCAGGTCGAGATCTACAGGAGCGCGCTGCGGGCGGTGTGCCCAGGGCGCAGCGTGGGAACGGTGATCGTCAGTTTGCGCGAGGGGCGGATCGTCGAGGGGTGAGGGATGGCGCTGCGGGCGGCGATGGGATCGTCGCCGTTGGGTGGGCACCCGGGCCGGCACCCGGGCCGGCACCCGGGCCGGTACCCGGGGGCCACGGATTCGCTGGTGGAGGCGCGGTGTTCGGCAAGCCGGAAACCGGCGATCGGCGAATCCGGTGCGCCGGCGACCACGCGGTGGAGGTCGCCAGAGCCGGTGGCTTCCGGCGGGGCCGGTGACTGCCGGTGGATCGCGTGATCGTCGGCGACTACGTGCGCAGTTCGGCGGAGCCCGCGAAGTCGGTGAGTCCGCGTCCGCCCGTGAGTTACTTGTCCCCCAGGAGATCGGCGAGGTCCGCTTCAGTTCGCAGTTCGATGCCGCGCGCTCGGACGGATTCGCAAAGGCGGTGGTCGTACTCGTTGGTCCTGCTGCGGACGTCGCATCGAAGCGGCCACGTTCCGTCACCGACCGTCAATTCGAGGCCGCCTTCATCGTGAACGACGCTCCGTGATTGGGTCAGAACCGCGCTCACGAGGCTCACGAAGCCCGGCGCGACGATGTCGATGTGTGCGTCGAGGGTCAGACGGACCCAGTCCGTGTACTCCTCGTGCGACATCGCCAGATCGAGTTCCAATCGGTTGTCGCGGATCGCGAACCACGGAGTCTTCGCGTGCGCCTTCGCGAGGCGGATGGAGTCTCCCTTCGGATCGCAACCCTCGGGGTGCGGGTTGGTGCTCGACCTTGCCTCTTCGTCGTGGGCGATGGCCAAGCGGCCGATCCACTCGTTGGTGCGCTGCTCGAATTGGGACCACGGCCGAATCTCGAAACGCTGGACGAAGCACAGGCGCAGCTCGTCGTCGACGAAGGCGCCGTGGTCGACGAGACGGACGAACGACGTGATCTCGCGCCGCAAGGCGCGCTGCGGATCGTCGGTCGTCGCACCGTCGATCTGCGACGCATCGCGGTCGGTGGGTTCGTCGAGGGGAACCCATGTGCCGCCATCTGCGACGCAGAACTCGCGGCTCCCCTTCGCGAGCCGTTCGAGGGTCGATGCCGCGGCTTCCAGTCGCTTCGCATCGTCGTCGGTCAACGAGGGAGGGAGTCGAGTGAAGAGACCGCGGTAGACGAGCCGAACGTCGACCGCGTCGGATTCAGGGTCGTGCCGAATCGTGATCGTCTGGCGTTCGAACTCGATCTCGCGAGCACATCCGCCGACGAGGAGGCTCGCCGCCAAACCGATCGTTCCGAGCATGCGTCGCATCGTCCACCTCGCGTTCCACGACCGTCGATGCGCATCATGCCGCGGCTTCGTCCGTGTTGCAGGAATCCATGGTGCGCCTCCCGGAGCTCGACCGACACTGACGAACGACCCGGGCCAGCACCCGGGCCGGTCCCCGGGGGCCACGGATTCGCCGGTGGAGGCGGGGTTGGGCCCGCCCGGAACCCCCGGGCGGCGGCACCGGGGGGGCGG
>JAEUIB010000004.1 GCA_016795255.1 Planctomycetota bacterium | reverse complement strand
GACCGGCCGTCGTGCGTTCCCACTGCTTCCGTTGCGACGAAACGACGAATCGCGATCGTCGCGATCTCGACGACCGATGGCAACAACGGCCTTTCGCATGCCTTGCGTTCTGGAACTCGGTCGGGCACGCTCCAGGCACTGCGCGTCGGGAGGAATCATGCGGACGCTCACGGCGTTCCTGATCGCGTTCTTCGCCACGGAGGCTGGGTGGTGCGGGGGAGAGTTTCCGGGCCGTAGCTTCGTCGTCGGACAGGGCGCGAACGCCGTCGAGGTCGCCGACTTCGACCTCGACGGGAACCTCGACGCTCTGGTCCTCGATCGTCAAGGCCGACAGGTCGTCGTCCTCTTGGGGGACGGCTCCGGCGGCTTGAGTGTCGCCGGTTCGGCCATGGTCGCGACGACGGCGCCGAGCGATGCACCGACGCTCCTCGCAGTCGGCGACTTCGACGGGGACGGACTCGCGGACGCTGCCGTCGGTCACGGATTCGCGAACAAGGTGACGATCGCGCGGAACTTCGGAGCCGCGACGCTCGGGAACATCGGCTCGTTCCCCACGGGCGGCGGACAACTGTTCCCCTTCTCGCAACTGGTCGGTGCCGAACTCGACGCCGACGGCCTCGCGGACTTGGTGATCGTCTCCGACCACGGGTTCTACGTGGCTAGAGCCCTACCGGGCCCCTGGTTCAGCCATCCCGTGCTCGCCACTCCGGTCAACGGCGCGATCGTCTCGGTGGCGACGCGCGACTTCGATGGCGATGGCGCCGAGGAGGTCGTCGCCGCGACGACCAGCCCCGTGCTCACGACGTACTTCAACGACGGGAACGCCGCATTCCCCGTGTCGACGTCGTCGCCGTTCGGAGCGTTTCCGGCGACCGAGGTCGCCCTGGCGGACGTCGATGGTGACGGAAAGGACGACGCGTTCACCGTCACCAACCTCGATTACCCGGTGGTGGTCCGCGGCGACGGCTCGGGCGCGTTCGCCGATCCCAAGACGCTGCCGACCGCGCTGTTCTCGGCTCGGGTCGAAGCGGGCGACATCAACGGAGACGGATGCGTGGACATGGTCGTCGCGAAGAGCTCCGGCTCGGCTCAGGCCCTGTTCGGGAACGGAACGGGCACGTTCGCGCCGCTCGGCGGCCTCGGCGTTCCCTCGTCGAGCGCCGGGGAAATAGCGCTCGGCGACCTCGATGCGGACGGCGCCGACGACCTGATGGCCCCGGCCGGATTCAATCGTGGGCTCGTGGTCCGAATGTCGAACGGCGGCGGGGATGGCTTCGGGCTCCACGCACTGCCGGTCTCGCCGCCCGTGAGCGTCGCATCGACCGACTTCGACGCCGACGGCGATCGGGATCTCGTGGTCAAGGAGTACGCGGCGGGGCCGTTCCGCGTTCGCTCGCTGCGCAACGACGGTTTCGGCCATTTCCAACCCGTGGCCGCCGACGTCGTCGTGCCGGATGCCGGATACGTCCACGAACTCGCGGACTTCGACGCCGACTCGATCGACGACCTCGTGACCACGGACTTGGGCTTCGGACTGCGGATCTGGCGCGGTCTGCCCGGAGGCGGGTTCTCGAGTTCGCCGGCCGGGTCGGTGCCGTTGCTCGGTCCGAACGATTCGAACTACAAGTTCGCGACCGGAGACTTCGATGGCGATGGCAACGCGGACCTCGTGTACGGCGTCGACTCGACGAACCCATGCGGCTGTCAAGCGCAGGTCTGGTTCGGCGACGGCGCCTTCGGGTTCTCCGCGCCCCTCGCGATCGTGCTCGGCACGTTCCCGCAGTCCTTCCCGTTGACCGTGGCGGACGTGAACGCGGACGGTCGTGACGACTTGATCTCGCTGGGATCGAACTCCGCGACGACCGTCGTCGCGATTCGCCGAGGCACTGCGGCACGGACGTTCTCGAGCCCGATCCTGCTGACGCCGCCGAGTCCCGCCATCGTCACGTCGGGCGTCGCGGCGGGAGATGTCGACGGTGACGGGAAGATCGACGTCGTCGCCGCCGGTCGAGCCACGGCGGCGGGGATCACCGGCGGGCTGTTCGTGTGGAAGGGCAACGGCGCGGGCGCGTTCACGTACTTCGGATTGCAAGCGACGCTGAACTACCACTTCCCGCTCTGGCCGAGAGCGCTCGACGTCGATCTCGACGGGGATCTGGACGTGTACGCGATGCTGACGTCCGAGTTCAGCAGCGGCATCGCCACCGGGGCCGACTTCGCCGTGTTCCGGAACGACGGGACCGGGGTTTTCGTCCGCGATGAAGCCAGCTACGTCCACTCGTCGTCCACGGCGACGCTGCGCCTCGATCGCCTCGACGCCGACGGCCATGCCGACGTCTTCTCGAAGCACGGGGAGTCCAGCGTCGAGTTCGCCGTGCCCGTCGTCGCTTGCCCCGGTCGCTTCGAATCGGTCGGATCCGGCTGCTTCAGTTCGATCGGCTTCGCGCCCGCGTTGCTCGGTGCCGGCTGTCCGACTCCTGGCGCGACGATCAGCTTCAAGGTCTCGAACGCGTCCCCGGGCTCGGTCGGTCTCCTCGTCCTCGGCACGCAGGCCTCCGCCAACGCCTACAGCACCGGCTGTGTGGTCTCCGTCAAGACGCCGTTCGTGTTGGCCGTGCCGATCCCGACGTTCGGAACGGCTCCTGGCGGCGGGTACTTCTCGATCGAGGCGCCGCTGCCAGTGGGGCTGCCGTCGCTCGAGTTGGACCTGCAGTACTTCCAGGCCGAGCCCGCGTCGGAGATCGGGTTCGTGTCGTCGAACGGGCTGCGCGTGCTGATCCAGTGAACGGCGGGGGAGCGCGGCTCGCGAACGCTCCGTCGCTCGAACTCCGGTGTGAAACGCACGACGGCCGGTCGGGATCGCTCCCGACCGGCCGTCGTTCACGGCACCGCGAACTCGCGGATCACTGCTTGCGCTTCGCCTCGCGCATCTTCGCGCTTTCTTCGTAGACGCGCTTCGCGGTCTCGTTCGGCACCGGCGCGTAGCTGTCCGGTTCCATCGAGTACGTGCCGCGGCCCTGCGTCAGCGAACGCAGACGCGACGAGTACGCGAACATTTCCGCGATCGGCACCTTGCTGTGGATCACGCGCAGGTTCGCGCGCGAGTCGACGTCGGACACCTGCGCGCGCCGCGAGTTGAGGTCGCCGATCACGTCGCCGAGGAACTCCTCGGGGACCTGGACTTCGACCTTCATGATCGGCTCGAGCAGCACGGTCGTCTCGGGGACGAACGCTTCGCGGAACGCCTTGCGGGCGGCCGCTTCGAAGGCCAATTCGCTCGAGTCGACTTCGTGGTACTGACCGTCGAACAACGCGGCCTTGAAGCCCATGTACGGGAACTTGTCCTGGCCGCCTTCGATCGCCGACTGACGGATGCCGTACTCGATCGGCTTGATGTACTCGCGCGGAACCGCGCCGCCCTTGATCTCGCTGATGAACTCGACCGCCGACGTGTCGTCGAGGGGCGTGAAGCGGATCTTGACGACACCGTACTGACCCGAGCCGCCGGACTGCTTGATGTGGCGGCCTTCGACGACCAGCTCGCGCTTCAGCGTCTGGCGATAGGCGACGCGCGGAGCGCCGACCGTCGCGCCGACGCCGTAGTCGCGCACGATGCGGTTCTTGAGCACGTCGAGGTGGAGCTCGCCCATGCCCGCGATGACCGTTTCGTTGGTCTCCTGGTCGGTGAAGTACGAGAACGTCGGGTCTTCCTTCGCCAGACGCGCCAGCACTTCGCCGAGCTTGTCACGGTCCGCACGCGACGTCGGTTCGATCGACATCGAGATGACCGGATCCGGGAAGTCGATCGACTCGAGGCGGATCGGGTGGTTCTCGTCGCACAGCGTGTCGCCGGTGACCGCGAGCTTCAGACCGACGGCCGCGGCGATGTCGCCGGCGCGGACTTCGTCGATCGGTTGACGGTTCGCCGCGTGCATGCGGTACAGACGGCCGATGCGCTCGCTCTTGCCCTTCGTCGAGTTCAGCACCGTGGTGCCGGTCGGCAGGACGCCCGAGTAGACGCGGATGAACGTCAGGTCGCCGGTCTTCTCGGAGATCGTCTTGAACGCCAGCGCGGTGAACGGGACCGTCGGGTCGGGGTTGCGCGTCAGCGCTTCGCCGCCGCGCGGGTCGTGGCCGACGATCGGCGGCAGGTCGAGCGGGCACGGCAGGTACTCGACGACGCCGTCGAGCAGCTGCTGGACGCCCTTGTTCTTCAGCGCGGTGCCGTTGAACACCGGGAAGATCTTGGTCGAGATCGTGCCGACGCGCAGCGCCGCCTTGATCTCGGCCTCGGTGACGGGCTTCTCCTCGAGCAGCTTCTCGAGCAGGGCGTCGTCGAACTCGGCCGCGATCTCGAACAGTTCGCGACGCGCGGTCTCGAACTCGTCCTTGTATTCCGGCGGGACCGGGCCTTCGAAGAACTCTTCACCCTGCGATTCGTCGTTGAAGGTGAACGCGACCCCGCGCACGAGGTCGATCATGCCCTTGTAGTCCTTGGCCGAACCCATGGGCAGCTGCATGACGGCCGGACGCGCGCCGAGGCGCTCGCGGATCGACGCCAGCGACTCTTTGAAGTCGGCGCCGATGCGGTCCATCTTGTTGATGAAGCACAGGCGCGGCACCTTGTGGCGGTCGGCCTGACGCCAGACCGTTTCCGACTGCGCTTCGACGCCGGACACCGCGTCGAACACCGCGACCGCGCCGTCGAGAACGCGCAGCGAGCGCTCGACCTCGGCCGTGAAGTCGACGTGGCCGGGCGTGTCGATCAGGTTCAGCGTCATGCCCTTCCACTCGCACTGAGTGGCGGCCGACGTGATCGTGATGCCGCGTTCCCGCTCTTCCTGCAGGTAGTCCATCGTGGCGGCGCCGTCGTGGACTTCGCCGATCTTGTGCGCCTTGCCCGTGTAGAACAGGATGCGCTCGGAGATCGTCGTCTTGCCGGCATCGATGTGGGCCATGATGCCGAAGTTGCGCAGGTTCTTCAGATACTGCGCGGCCTTGGAGGGGGTGGAAGCAGAGGGCGTCGACTGGGTGGACATTGCCGTTCCCGGAGGGTTCACTTCGGACCGTGGATGGAAACGGGAGAGGCTAGTCGAAGCCCCCGGGCCGATCAAGCACGCCGTCGGCGCGCCGAGCGACCAAATCGGTGGGGGAAGCCGGTCGTTGGGGGTCGGGTTTCGGCGGGACCAGGGGGCTCTTCGGCGGTCGCGGCGCGCTTACTTCGGGGTCAGCGCGGCGGAGACGCCGTCGCAGCCGGCCGTCAGGCGATCGAGCAGCACGCTCGGAGTCGTGGATGCGTTCACGCCGTGCAACGCGACTTGCAGCGACCGATTCGCGGCCAGCGTCTGGGCCAGCAGCTCTTCGGGCAGCAACACGGCGCCGCGCGACGCCACGCCGTCCGACAGCAGGACGATCGTGTCGATCTGCTCGGTCCGGGCCCGCGCACCGCGGCCGCCATCGGTCACGCCGAGCGCGAAGTCGAGCGCCTGATGCAAGTCGGTGCCGCCCTTCGCCTCGATGCGGGCGACGAAGTCGAGCGCCTCGCGCAACGTCGTCGCGTCCTTGGCGACGGCCGCCGGCTTGAACGGCACGAGCTCGTCGTTGAACACGACGATGTTGAACCGCGTTCCGGGGTCGAGCGCACTCAGGCAGCGCTTCAGCTCGAACTGCGCCAGGAACAGCCGAGACGGCGGTTCGTTGCCTTGCGCCGGGCGGTCCATCGATCCGGAACCGTCGATCAGGAACAGCACGACGTCCGTCTCCAGCGGGATGCCGAAGAACCGCGGTCCTTGTTCCGGCACCGCCGTGTGGATCGCATTCGGGTCGATCTCGAACGTCGCCGCGATGTCCTTCCACCACGCCGACCAATCGGCGGCGCGATCGGACGGGAAGTCCTTGCCGGTCAGTTCCATCAGCGACGCGCGGATCCGGGTCCGCACGCGTCGTCGCGCGTCGGGACGGCCGACGCCGCCGGGCGCTTCGGCGATCAGCGCGTCGATCAGGATCGGGATCGCGCGCGGATCGTGGACGCGGCCGAGCAGACGCGCCGCGGCCAGCCGGATCGGCCACGCGGAATCGGTGATCGCGCGGGAAAACGCGGTGCGTCGGCGTTCGGCGAGTTCGGACTTGTCGATCGTGATCGCGTCGATCGCGAGCAGCGCTTCGAGCCGAACGCTCTCGTCGGCGTCGGCGATCGCGCCTTCGAGCGCGGTCAGCGCGAGCGGGGAACCGAGCGCGCCG